>JAJQHT010000137.1:0-3189 GCA_021199595.1 Oscillospiraceae bacterium | reverse complement strand
TCCGCCCCCTCCGCCGCCATGCGGCGTCGGTTCCGGATGGTCCCCGCCCCCGGCTACATCCCCGCTTTTTGGGGGGTCTTGAAGCCGGTGGTCATGGCCTTCGCGTATTCCGCAGCGGTTGCGGTCTCAAGCTTTTTGAGACCCTTGGACAGGCCCCGGAACAGCAGGGAGAGGATAACACCGGAGTTTCCTCTGGCTCCGCGCAGGAGGGCGGAGGCCACCCGGTCGGCGGTGGCGGTCACGGTGGTTGCCTCCTTCCGCCGCAGGTCGGCGGCGGCGGAGCCGAGGGTCAGGCGCATATTGGCTCCCGTGTCCCCGTCCGGGACAGGGAACACGTTCAGCTCGTTGATGGCCTGTTCGTTTGCTTCAAGGGCGTCGTAGGCGCAGAGGACCATATTCCGCAGCGCGGCGCCGTCTATTTGTTCTCTCAAAATTATCTACCTCTAAATCGCTAGATTCGCAAGTTTCCGTTTCAGTGGTGCAGATGCAAGCCTCAGTCCCGGTTCATGGAGTCGATGAAAACGTTCACCTGGCTGACGGGCACGCCGGTGATGGCTGTGACCTTGTAGGCCACCTCTGCGATGATGCTGGTGGAGAGGGCGTAGAGGTTGACCCCGTGATCCACCACGATGTGCAGGTCTACGATCAGGGAGTTGTCCTCCTCAAAGCGCACCTCGACGCCCTTGGACATGGATTCCGGGCTGAGGAGCTGCCAGATGCCGCTGCCCCGTCCGGCCATGCCTTTCACGCCGAAGCAGCTGGAGGCCGCGTCGCCCACGATGGTGGTGAAAACATCGGTGGAGATGTCGATGACGCCCTTCTCGCTGGCTTTCCGAATCAAGATGAAAGACCCCCTTTTTATATGGTATGAATTTATGCATTTGCCCCGCGCCGCGCAAGGCGGACGCGCGGAAAAATGGTCAAACGAGCCTTATTGTCAAAAGGCCACTGGTTATTATAACGCAATCAGGGCGCTTGCACAAGAAAAAGTTTTGCGCAAAACGGGCAGCAAAAGCCCGGAAGATGATAAAACTCTTTTCAACGGCGTTGTTTTGTGTTAAAATAGCAAAGAGAGTATGTGTATTTTATTGTTTGCTTGAAAATATTTTTTTTAAAAGGAGATGCGCCTATGTCTCGAGCCAAGAAAACAATGGACGGCAACAACGCCGCCGCCCATGTGTCCTATGCGTTCACCGAGGTGGCCGCGATTTATCCCATCACGCCGTCCAGCCCGATGGCGGACTTTGTGGATCAGTGGGCCGCCGCCGGCCAGAAAAACCTGTTTGGAACCACCGTGAAGGTGCAGGAAATGCAGGCAGAGTCCGGCGCGGCCGGTGCCGTCCACGGCAGCCTGAACGCCGGCGCCCTGACCACTACATATACGGCCAGCCAGGGTCTTCTGCTGATGATCCCCAATATGTATAAAATCGCGGCGGAGCTGCTGCCGACGGTATTCCATGTGTCCGCCCGCGCCGTGGCGAGCCACGCGCTGTCCATCTTCGGCGACCATTCGGACATCTACGCCTGCCGTCAGACCGGCTTTGCCATGCTGGCGGAGACGAACCCCCAGGAGGTCATGGATCTGTCCCCCGTGGCCCATATGGCGGCCCTGAAGGGGCGCGTGCCGTTTATTAACTTCTTCGACGGCTTCCGCACCTCCCACGAGCTGCAGAAGATCGAGGTGTGGGACTATGAGGATCTGCGGGATATGCTGGATATGGCCGATGTGGAGGCCTTCCGCGCCCGCGCCCTGAATCCTGAGCGCCCCGTCATGCGCGGCAGCCATGAAAACGGCGACATCTTCTTCCAGAACCGGGAGGCGGCCAACCGCTACTACGAGGCCGTGCCCGGCATTGTGGAGGAGTGCATGGGCAAAATTAACGCAAAGCTCGGCACCGACTACAAGCTCTTCAACTACTACGGCGCACCGGACGCGGATCGGGTCATCGTGGCCATGGGTTCCATCTGCGATGTGGCGGAGGAGGTCATCGACTATCTGAACGCCCGGGGCGAGAAGGTCGGCATCGTGAAGGTACGCCTGTATCGCCCCTTTGCTGCCGACCGGCTGCTGGAGGCCATTCCCGCCACCTGCAAGAAGCTCGCCGTTCTCGACCGCACCAAGGAGCCTGGCGCCCAGGGCGAGCCGCTTTACATGGACGTCGTCATGGCCCTCGCGAACGCCGGCCGCACTGGCATCCAGGTCACCGGCGGCCGCTATGGCCTCGGCTCCAAGGACACCCCGCCCTCCAGCGTGTTCGCGGTATACGAGGAGCTGAAAAAGGATCAGCCCAAGCGCCAGTTCACCATCGGCATCGTGGACGACGTGACCGAGCTGTCCCTGCCGGAGGTTCCCGCTCCCGACACCGCCCCGGAGGGAACCATTCAGTGCAAGTTCTGGGGCCTTGGCGGCGACGGCACCGTCGGCGCGAACAAAAACTCCATCAAGATAATCGGCGACTATACGGACAAGTTTGTCCAGGCGTATTTCCAGTACGACTCCAAGAAGACCGGCGGCGTCACCATCAGCCATCTGCGCTTTGGCGACAAGCCCATCAAGAGTCCCTACTACATCTCCAAGGCGGACTTCGTGGCCTGCCATAACCCCTCCTATGTGGACAAGGGGTTCAAGATGGTGCAGGACGTGAAGCCTGGCGGCGTGTTCCTTATCAACTGCCAGTGGAAGCCGGAGGAGCTTGACAAGCACCTGGACGGCGCCGCCCGTCGGTATATCGCCCAAAATAACATCCAGCTCTATATCATCAACGCCATCGACCTGGCCATTGAGATTGGCATGGGCAAGCGCACCAACACCATTCTCCAGTCCGCGTTCTTCACCCTGGCGAAGGTCATGCCCGGGGAGGAGGCCATCGCCCACATGAAGGAGGCCGCCACCAAGAGCTACCGCAAGAAGGGCCAGGACATCGTGGACATGAACCACAAGGCCATCGACCTCGGCGCGAACGCCTTTGTGAAGATAGATGTGCCCGCCTCCTGGGCCGACTGCCCGGATACCCCCGACCCGGAGATTCACCCCGACCGGCCGGAGGTCATGAAGATGGTCAAGGAAATTCTGACCCCCGTAGATCGGATGGACGGCGACAGCCTGCCCGTTTCCGTGTTCATGGATCACGTGGACGGCACCTTCCAGCTGAGCGCTTCTGCCCATGAGAAGCGGGGCGTGGCCGTAAC
>JAJQHT010000167.1 GCA_021199595.1 Oscillospiraceae bacterium | reverse complement strand
AATCACCCTGTCCCTGCCCAAGCCCGTCACGTGCCCGGACTGCAAGGGCAGCGGCTGTCAGCCCGGCACGACCCCGGAGGTTTGCCCGGACTGCGGCGGCACCGGCACGGTTCGCACTCAGCAGCGCACGGCCTTCGGCGTGTTCCAGTCCACCAACCCCTGCACCAAGTGCAACGGCACTGGCAAGATTATACACACCCCCTGCTCCCGCTGCCGCGGAAACGGTGCGGTGCGGGTGCAGAAGACTCTGAACGTCACCATTCCCGCCGGAATAGACGACGGCCAGTCCGTCTCCCTTCGCGGCCAGGGCAACGCCGGGGCCAACGGCGGCCCTGCCGGCGACCTGCTGGTGCAGATTCAGGTGCGGCCCAGCCCCACCTTTGAGCGGGATGGGAACAACATCTATGTCAGCAAAACGCTGAGCTTTGTTCAGGCGGCTTTGGGCACAGAGATTGAGGTTCCCACACTGGACGGGCCTGTCAGCCTGAACATCCCCGCCGGTACGCAGACCGGGGCGGTATTCCGGCTTCGCGGCAAGGGTGTTCCCAGCCTGCGCGGTTCCCTTCGGGGCGACCAGTTCGTCACTGTGGATTTGGAGACGCCCAAAAACCTTACGGCTAAACAGAAGGAGCTGCTGGAGGAGTTCGCCAAGCTGACGGGACAGAAGGTGGAAAAGCATACCACTCGCAAGAAGAAAAAGCTCTAATGCCCCGCTACAAAGCAGAGCCGGAAAAGCGGTTCCCACAAAATATTGGTGCAGCGCGTCCTAAAAAATGGACGCGCTGAACCAATGCTTATGACAGACACTTTTGGTCTGATGATGCGGGGCGAAAGACCTGCGTTAATCCTCTCTCTTTTTGCCCCAGAAAAAGAGGGCTACCGTGCCCGGGCCGGTGTGGCTGCCGATGGTGGTGCCGATGCTGTTGATGAGCACCCTGCCGTTCAGCTTGGGGAATCGCTCCTCCGCAAGCTTTGCCACCGCCTCCGCGTCCTCCATGCAGGCGGACATACATATATAGCACTTGCCGTCATAATCCAGGCCCCCGTCGGCGTATTGCTCCATCTTGTCCACAATGGCCTGGATGACCTTCGCCTTAGTGCGTATTTTCTCCCGTGGGATGAGGCGGCCCTGGTAGTCTACATTCATCAGCGGGCAGATGTTCAGCAGGCCCCCAAATACGCCCGCCGCCTTGGATATGCGGCCGCCGCGGACGAAGAAGGTCAGGTCTGAGGAGAAAAACCAGTGGTGTAGCCGCAGGCGATTTTCCTCCGCCCAGACATACAGGCTGTCGATGTCCATGCCCTCGTCCCGCAGATCCGCCAGCTTGTCCATCAGCAGACCATAGCCGGAGGAGGCTGCGAGAGAATCGAGAATATATATCTTTCGTTCCGGGTAACGCTCCCGCAGAATGTCCGCCGCCCCTGCCGCAGAGGTAAATGTGCCGGAAATTCCGGAGGACAGGCTCAGGTGCAGAATGTCCTTCCCCTCCTCCAGAAATGGAGTGAAGTAGTCTACATATTCTGAGATGTTGACCTGGGAGGTCTTGGTCATAGCCCCGTCCGTCATGGCCTGATAGAACTTGTCAAAGGGTATCGTCTGCCCCAGGTCGTCCGGGTATTCCTTCCCATCCAGGAAATAGTGGAAGCAGATATAGTGCAGGTCTCGCGCCGCTAGATGCTCCGCCGTTAGGTCAACTGTGGAACAGCAGCTTAAAATGTAGTCGCTCATGGTTGTTTCCTCCTATAAGTTAATGGTCAGCCGTGGCGCGCTCACTTCCAGGCCCGATAGCGGGTAACGCCGGAGATGACCTCTCCGTCCAGCTGGATGGCGCAGGGGCGCTCAAATTCTACCGTAATGTCCCGGCCAAAAAAGACGTCGCACTTTTTCTTCATCTTTACATGACCGCCCCACAGCAGGGAGGGCAGCCGTAGCAGGGTGCCCAGGCGCCCGGTGCCGTGCCAGACGATGCAGCAAAGGGTTTCGTTCAGACGGTTCTGGTTCGGGGCGATTTTTATCCCGCCGCCGATATATCGGCCGTTCAGCGCGGAGGCAATCCACACCTTTTCATAGTGACGGGTCTCTCCGTCCACAGTGACGGCGGCGTTTGTCCAGTGGTACCGTCCCAGCACCAGGCGCAGGGCCAGCATAACATAGCTGACCTTGGTCTTACGTGTTTGCTTTACCTCGTCTCCCAGCTCGCACACCTGGCCGTCTAGGCCGAAGCTGCTGTTATTGAGAAAACGTCTGGTTTCGCCGTTTACCTCTACGGTTGGCAGGCGCTGCATATAGTCGTTCAGCCGAGCCTTTCGTACTCCTCCTTTGGGCCGCACGTCCCGCAGAAAGTCATTTCCCGTGCCGAACCACTGCACGTACACTGGCACGGCAGGCGCTATGCCGTCCAGGGCGTTGATCACAAAATGGAGCGTGCCGTCTCCGCCGCAGAGGATTACCTGATCCTCTGTCCCCAGGCCGGTCAGGAAGGGGCGAATATCCGTTTGCGTGATGTCCCGCACCTCCGGCCTTTCCGGCCACAGGCTGTCCACCACCTTCTGTACGCCGGCGTATCCGTTGCCGCTGCAGGCGTGGGGATTATAGAGGATAAAGGTCATGGCTGTCTCTCTTTCCGCCCGCGCAGGGCGCGGGTGCAATAAAAAATAACGCTTTTTAACAAATACGCAACAAGTGATATACAATGATTATACAACGACCCAACCCGTTCGTAAAGCATTTTTCTCCTCTTTCCTCCGGGTGGAATCCATGCTATAATGAAAAATATTATGGCGTGAAAGGAGGCTGACTCTATGCCGCAAAACGGCTTTTCTGCCGACGGATATATCATCGACCAGGACTGCTTTGCCGCCTATCCCTATCGTGGATCGACTTCAAATATCAACGGCTGCGGCTGGGTGGCGGCCTTCGACCTGCTCCGCGCCCAGGGGCGGGATATTTCTTTTCAGGAGGTGCTGGATGGGCTGAACGGCCTCTATCCCACGAAGCTGCCCGGCCCTACGCCCGTCCGGGCGCTGCGGCGGTACCTCGCCGGATTCGGCGAATATCGCCTGTACCGGGGGCGGCGGGCCAGTCTGCGGGCCGCAGGCCAGGCGCCGGCGGGCATCCTGCGCTATTGGGAGGGCCGGGAACCGCATTACATCCCCTTTCTCCGCCGGGAGGAGGGTGTCTATCGCTTCCTCAATGTGGCCGACGGCCTGGAGGATATGGCCTGCTCTATGGAGGAATTTTTTTCCGCCCATTGCCGTCGTGGCTCCGTGAGAGCTATCGTTCCCAAAAAATAATCTGAATAATTATAAGTATAAGGGCCGGTTGAAAAGCGTCTGTTTTTCAACCGGCCCCATTTTTGTTGTTTGCAGTCCGTTTTATGGGACACCTCTTTTGTTATTCTTAGTATGCCAAAGGAAATTCAGACATATTAAGAACGAACAGGAGGCGTCGTCATGCGGGGATATTTCACAGCCGCCGGCTTTTATGGAAAGGTAGGCGAACGCTATATGCTGTTCGCCTGTGAAGCGGAGTATTACGAATATATGGACTCCCTGGAGGAAGGGGCATAAAAGGACACCGCGTCAAAAAAATTTATCGGCCTGGGCCGCTGTTCTCTTGTTGCAATTTTATCGCAGATGAATCATTCCACTACCGGCGGCTGCCGGGTCTTCCATTTGCCGGAGAGGAAGTACGGGAACATGACGATGAAGAACGCATATCCCGCCAGGGCGCTGCCGAGCCAGTAGCCCTGGAC
>JAJQHT010000095.1 GCA_021199595.1 Oscillospiraceae bacterium | reverse complement strand
TCTTCCTTATGCAGGCGGGGGTGGAGCAGTCCATGAAGGAGCACGGCGGCTCTATTGTGGCTATCGCGTCCATGGCCGGCATCCGGGGCATGGTGCCGCCGCTCCAGGCCCCGCATTACTGCGCGTCCAAGGCGGCGGTGGTGGCCATCACCAAGCAGGCCGCTGTGGAATGGGCGGAGCTTGGCGTCCGCTGCAACTGCATCGCGCCCGGCGGCGTGAAGGCCGGGCGCATGGCCGGCATGAAAAAGGAGGACATCCCGCCCTTCCTGGTGGCCAACGTCCCCATGCGTGATTTGGTGGAACCGCAGTGCATCGCGGATACGGTGCTGTATCTTCTGAGCGATATGTCCTGCTCCATGACAGGTCAGTGCCTGGTGGTGGACGGCGGCTCTACGGCGTGCGGATATTAATGTGATTCATAAGATTTGCTTTTGCGGGCGCTTGCGCCCGCAAAAGCTGTTTTATGGGATGAAGAAACAGTCATTTTGCCGGATTTTGCCGATATTTATACCGTCATTCCCCACCAGCTTGATATTTTTTGCCATTTGTGGTATGTTTTCATGGGAATTATCCCCCCGGAGGAGCGTTATTATGTCCCACGATGGCAGGAAAAAGAGAAGAAGGAGATACCGCCTGAGACCCTGGCAGCGGCTGGGGCTGGTGGCTGTGCTGGTGATTGTCTTTGCGGTCAGCAGCACGCTGTTCATGGATTTTGGCCGCTCCGCATCAGAGGAGGACGGCGTCTATGCCGAATCCGGCTGGACGGATTCCGTGTATGCTTATGTCCTGGCAGAGGATGATTCCCTGACTACCACGGTCTATAACGACGGCCTCGCGGAGGCATATCAGTGCGGCCGCGGCGCTTATGTGGAGATAGAGAGCTGGACGCCCTTTGTTTCAGAGACGGGGGAGGAATACTACCACATCTTTTATAATGGACAGTTTGGCTATATCCTCTGCGAGTACATCACGGACGACCGCTCAGACCTTTTGCAGGAGAGCATTGTCTACGTCCGTACGCCGGTCATGCTACTGACGGAGCTGGACGGTGTGGAGACGGGAAATCTTGCGGAAAAGGGCGATGCCCTTCAGGTGGTCGGCTACGATTATTTCCGCGACGACGGCACCGTGCATATGTATGAGGTGAAAATAGGCACGGACATTGGCTGGATCAAGGCGGACTATGTGGTGTCCACTTATGCGGAGAGCATGGAGAACTGGACGAACGACAGCAATGTCTATGCGACCCATGTCTACCGGGGCGACGGCTACGGCGGGGGCGACGCGGCGGATCTGGACTACTGGCCCCACGAGAAGGGGGATTTTGCCGACGAGGGCAACGAGATGCCGGAGAGCGTCTACGCTGTGTATGTCATTGCCGAGGACGCGAACCCGGAGAAGATAGCGGCCTGTCTGGAGGAGGTCGAGGGTACGGAAATCAACACATTTGTGTTTACCGTCTATGACAACGGAAAAGTGGCCTATCCCTCTGAGGTGCTGGAAAGCTATGGGGTTCTGGACGATTATTACTGCGGAAGCACTATGGAGGAGTTTGCGGAGGCGGTGCAGATGGTAAAGGACGCCGGATATTACTGCGTGGCCCGTATTGCTTGCTTCCGGGACAAGGTGATGGCTGCGGCTTATCCGGAGTGGGCCGTCACAGACACGGACGGAAATCCCTTTCAGATAGATGAATCATATTGGCTCAGCGCCTACTGCCGGGAAGCCTGGGAAATGAAAGTGTCCCTGGCTGTTGAGGTGGTAGATGACTTCGGGTTCAATGAAGTGCAGTTTGACTTCGTGCGGTTTCCAAACCTGCTTCTCAGCTATGAGAACGAGGGTACTGTAGATGTGAAAAATACCTATAATGAATCCAAAGCGCAGGCCGTACAGCGGTTTTTGACCTATGCAACAGATATTCTCCACGACCATGGGGCCTATGTGGCGGTTGATATGCTGGGAGAGACGTCGAACGACTATGTGGCACCCTGCGGTCAGTATTGGCCCGCCATCAGCACGGTGGTGGACGTGATATGCGGGATGCCCTACCCCGACCATTTCAGCTCCTACTATTCCGGCGGGACTCGTTATGTTCCCTATGAGCACCCCTATGAGACGCTGTACTCCTGGGCTGTGCGCGTGGCCCTGCGGCAGAACGAGTGCTCCTCTCCGGCGATTGTCCGCACCTGGATACAGACCTGGGACGACTCCGGCTATACATATGACAGCCTGGCTATCCAGCGGCAGATCGTGGGCCTGTATGACGCGGACATTACCGGCGGCTATATGCTCTGGTACGGCAACGGCACCCTGTATATCGCGGAAAAGCTGGAGGGCGTTATCGAGTACGACTATTACGAGCTGTATCAGCAGGCCGAGGAGTCCGGCGAGCTTTTGTCCGATTATATGGGCGTGAGCACGGACGAGGATGCGGACGAGGACTGACGCCCGGAATTGACAACCATCCGGCCCTGTGGTAAGCTGTCGGTGTGATATAATAATTACATGAAGGAGAGTTTCATCATGGAAAAACTGACTGGTGCGACCCCGGCGCTGGGGCCTTATTCTGCGGGCGTGAAGGTGGGAGAGCTGGTGTTCGTTTCCGGGCAGATACCTACGGACGCGGCCGGTAATCTGCCGGAGGGCATTGAGGCCCAGGCGGAGCAGAGCATCCTGAACGTCAAGGCCGTTCTGGAGGCCGGCGGCAGCGATTTGCAGCACGTTGTGAAAACCACCGTGTTCCTGCGGGATATGGAGGATTTTGCCAAGGTGAACGAGGTCTATGCCCGGTACTTCAACGGCGAAGTGCAGCCCGCCCGCTCCTGCGTTCAGGCGGCGAAGCTGCCGAAGGATATGCCCCTGGAGATTGAGGCCATCGGCTTAGTTGTGAAATAAGGGCCGAGGGGCCATGTACGCTTTTACCGTCAACGGCGTTCCCGTCCAGACGGAGCGGGACATGAAGCTGCTTCCCTATCTGCGGGACGAGCTTCATCTCACCTCCGTCAAGGACGGATGCAGCCAGGGCGTATGCGGCGCCTGCACCATTCTGGCCGATGGCCGTCCGGTGCGGGCCTGTGTGCTGACCACCGCAAAGGCCAGCGGCAAAAATATAACCACCTGCGAGGGGCTTTCCCCTTATGAGCGGGAGGTTTTCGCTTACGCATTTTCCCATTGCGGGGCCGTGCAGTGCGGTTATTGCACCCCGGGCATGGTGATGACGGCGAAGGCGCTGCTGGATGAAAACAAGGCCCCCACCCGCCAGGAGGCGGCCAAAGCTGTTCGGGGGAATCTGTGCCGCTGTACCGGCTATGTAAAAATTGTGGACGCCATATTGCTTGCCGGAAGGCTGCTGGCTTCCGGTGAGCCTGTACCCCAGGATGAAGCCGCCGCCCTGCTGGGGGAGCGTATGCTGCGGGTGGACGCCCCGGAGAAGGCCATCGGTCAGGCGGAATACGCCGGGGATGTGTACCTGGACGGCATGGTCTATGGCTCCGCCGTCCGCAGCGAGTATCCAAGGGCGCGGGTGCTTGCCGTTCATAAGGAGAAGGCTCAGGCCCTGGAGGGGGTTCTGTGCGTCCTGACGGCGGAGGATGTGCCGGGAATGAATAAGATCGGCCATTTGAAGCAGGATTATGACGTGATGATTCCCGTGGGGGAGATCACCCACTTCCGGGGGGACGCGGTGGCCCTTGTATGCGCCGAGACGCCGGAGCTTCTGGCCCAGGCCAAGGCGCTGGTGGAGGTGGAATATGAAC
>JAJQHT010000279.1 GCA_021199595.1 Oscillospiraceae bacterium | reverse complement strand
GTACAGTGTATGAAAACCATATATTATGACAAGGACATCCCCCGCATCCTTCTGACCAAGGGCGCGGCAAGGTTCAAGGCCACGCGGGGACTTCTGTATACGGGAATCAACGCGGTGAAATTCAAGGTGAACATCCCTGACCCGCCGCTGCCGGCGGACAACTGGGTGCGGGTGAAGAATATTGCCTGCGGCGTTTGCGGCACGGACGTCAGCTTTTTCAAATCCACCACCGGCACCAACTCCGCCCTGGAGCCTATCCCCGCCAGCAAAAAGACCTTCCTGGGTCATGAAAACGTGGGCGTAATCTCCGAGGTAGGGGCCGCCGTCACGGACTTCAAGGTGGGCGATCGGGTCGGCATCCGGGCCTACATGGCCGGATGCGACAACAAGGATCTGCCCCGCTGCAAAAACTGCGCCGAGGGCAACTACAGCCTGTGCTTGAATTACGGAGCCAAGCCCCGCTTTGACCTGGAATGGACGGGCGCTGGCTGGGGCGACAGCTTCATCGCGCCCCAGCAGCAGCTATACCACGTCTATGACGAGCTGACCAACGACCAGGCGGTGATGATTGAGCCGAGCTGCGTGTCTGTTCATGCCGTTTTGCTGAACCCGCCCAAGGCGGGTGAAAAGATTCTGGTCATGGGCTGCGGCGTCATTGGCCTCGGCATCGTTCAGGCTCTGCGGGTGATTCAGCCGGACTGCGAAATATGGGCCATGAGCCGCACCAAGGACAAGCTGGACTTTGCCCTGCGGCTGGGCGCTGACCATATCCTCACCGGCGACGCGCTGGAGGCCGCGAGCGAGGCCACCGGCGGCAGCGAAGTCTATCAGGGCATGAGCCACAAAAACCGCTATTTCTTCGGCGGCTTCGACCGGCTGTACGACTGCATCGGCGGCGACTGGGCCAACACTCTGGGCGTCCGCCTGCTGGCCTCCCGCGGCACCTTCGTGAAGGTGGGCCACCACATGAACGCCGTGAAATATGACGAGACCCCCGTCTGGTGGCAGGAGCTGACCGTTATCGGCGTAGACTCTCACGGCATGGAGGAATACGAGGGCCGGAAGCTCTACACCTTCGACCTGGTACAGGAGTGGATACGTGACGGAAAATACTCCGTGGACGGCTTTGTGTCCCACCACTTCAAGCTGGACGACTATAAAAAGGCCTACAAACTGGCCATGGAGAACCCTCCCGGCGTGTTCAAAATCGTCCTGGATTGTCAATAACGGCAAAAAATTCCGAGACCCGACGGCCTCGGAATTTTTTTGTGCTGACTAAAATCATGTTTACTTGCGGGTAAAAATCTGTTATTCTTAATATAATAATATGGAGCACTTAGGAGGATGCCGCCCCAGGAGCGGCAAATATTATGGATTTTGAGGAACTGATTGCAAAGCAGCGGGCCTATTTCGCCACCGGCGCTACCCGCACGCTGGAAAACAGGTTGTCCGCCCTGGAAAAGCTGCGGGACGCCGTAAAGGAGTTTCAGCCCCGGCTGTATGAGGCGCTGGAGGACGATTTGAACAAGACGCCCTACGAGGCGTATCTGACAGAGCTGGGTCTTGTATACAGTGATTTGAATTATATCACCCGTCACCTGAAAAGGTGGGTCAAGGATGAAAAGGTTCCCGGCGGCGTTTGCCTGATGCCCAGCAAATGCCGTCTCAGCCCGGAGCCATACGGCGTGGTGCTGATTGTAAGCCCCTGGAACTATCCCGTGAACCTGAGTCTGCTGCCCCTGATGGGCGCCCTGGCCGCCGGGAACTGCGTGGTGCTGAAGCCCTCCGGCCAAACGCCCCACACAAGCGCCGTGCTGGCGGAGCTTCTGGCAAGCGTATTCCCGCCGGAACAGGTCTCCGTTATAACCGGCACCCATGACCAGTGCCAGGGCCTTTTGGAACAGGAGTGGGATTATATCTTCTTCACCGGCTCCCAGGCGGGAGGCCAGGCTGTCATGCGGGCCGCAGCGGAAAATCTCATTCCCTTCACCCTGGAGCTGGGGGGCAAAAACCCGACGATTATCGACCCCACTGCCGACCTGAAGCGGGCCGCCAAGCGCATCGCCTACGCCAAGTGCCTGAACGCGGGCCAGACCTGCGTGGCCCCGGACTATGTGCTGATACACGAGAGCATCCGGGATGAATTTGTGGAGGAATACCGAAAGGCCGTGGCAAAATTCTTCCCCAAAGGGGACATGAGCAGCATGGTCAGCATCGTGAACGACCATCACTTTCAGCGGCTTCTTGGACTGGTGGAGAGCGGCAACGCCCCCGTTAGCGGAGACGCTGACCCGGAGCTGCGGATGATTCCCCCCGCCCTGCTGGTGGACGTTGACCCCAACGGCCCCGTCATGGAGCGGGAGGTTTTTGGCCCGGTGCTGCCCGTGCTGACATGGACAGACCTGAACTGGTGCGTCAGCTATATCCACGGCAAGGGTAAGCCCCTGGCCCTGTATGTCTTTACGGAGGATGAATCCATCGCGAAGCGTATGGCGGATGCCTGCTCCTCCGGGGCTGTGTTTATAAACGACTGCCTGCTCCAGGCCGCCAGCAGCACCGTCCCCTTCGGCGGCGTGGGCCAGTCCGGGACAGGGGCCTATCACGGCAAAGCCAGCTTTGACACCTTCACCCACTACCGCCCCGTGCTGGAACGGAAGAAAATCGACCTGCCCGTGCGGTATTTCCCCTTCAACAAGCTCAAAATGAAGCTGCTCACCATGTTCGTGCGGTGAGTCCCATACTGATTTCAGCGGAAGCGACATCGCGTGATGCCGCTTCCGTTTTGTTATCGCTTATTTATCAATGACACTCTGACTGTAAGGGCCTTGACGGCAAAGCTATTAATGTGATATGATTTTAATATCAAAAATATAGGAGGCCACTCACATGGAAAAAGCTGAAATCCGCGAAATCCTGCTCGACAACCCCAAAAAAGGAATGCCCGTACTCATCGGGGTGATTCTGTCCTATATCGCGGCCATCGGCCTGTGCGTTCTGGGCGCGTTTATGTCCGGCGTTTTAGGCACCTTTCTGCTGATTGTCAGCATCGTCTGGATGTGCCTGGGCTGGATTCTTTTGTGCGGACTGAAAACCCTCAAGCCCCAGGAGGCCCTGGTGCTGACCCTGTTCGGCAACTATCTCGGCACGCTGAAGGGCGCGGGCTTTTACTGGGTAAACCCCTTCTGCACCGGGGTGAATCCCGCCGCCAAGACCAAGCTGAACCAGTCCGGGGACGTGGACGGAGGCCGCAAGTCGCCTGTGCTTATATCGGCAGACAGCCTGAATGTGTCCCTGGATATGGAAACGGGCAAAAAGCTGTCCCTGAAAATGATGACCCTGAATAACGCCAAGCAGAAGATAAACGACTGCCTGGGCAATCCTGTGGAAATCGGCATTGCCGTCATCTGGCGGGTGACGGACACGGCCAAGGCCGTTTTCGCCGTGGATAACTACAAGGAGTACCTGTCCCTCCAGTGCGACAGCGCATTGCGGAACGTGGTGCGGATGTACCCCTATGACGTGTCCCCCAACGTGGACACCACCGGGGACGGCATGGCGGACGACGGCAGTCTGCGCGGTTCCAGCGAGGTGGTGGCAAACCGCATCCGCCAGGAAATTCAGGAGAAGGTAAACGAGGCCGGGCTGGAAATTTTGGAGACCCGCATCACCTATCTTGCCTACGCCACGGAGATCGCCGCCGTCATGCTCCAGCGCCAGCAGGCCAGCGCAATAATCGCAGCGCGCAAAATGATTGTT
>JAJQHT010000296.1 GCA_021199595.1 Oscillospiraceae bacterium | reverse complement strand
TCCCTATTCCCAGGCGGTCAGCACCGGCTATGTGGGCTGGGATTTGACACTGGCAGATTTTTTGGAGGCGGTCAGCGATTCCAGCAGCGTGTTCTATTCAAGCTATTCCACGTATTCCCGCACCGCGCCCTATTACGGCAGCGACTGCTCGGGCTTTGTATCCTATGCCTGGGATCTGCCGTACCGCTGCACCTGCCGCAGCCTGTTGACATTCTCCTCTTATATTGGAACGGACATCCAAAAGCTCCAGGTTGGCGACGCTATCAATAACCCCTCCAGCCACGTTATGCTGGTCACGGATATTGGCTATGATTCCGACGGCAACATCGTCTCTGTGGAAATCACTGAGCAGACACCCTGCAAGATGCGCGTTACCTGCTATGGCGAGGCCATCGAGGGCAAAACCTATGACAAGATAACGACGCTGAGTACTCTTACGAGCTATTATCTGAACCGCGGCTATGCCATCTATCGCCGCAGCTGCAGCAGCAAGCCCAACGTGAGCGCGCCCAGCAACGACGCGGGCCTGGGCTATGCCGCCGCGCCTACCATGACTGTGACATCCACAGGCGCCGGCAGCGCCACCGTGACCCTGTCCCATTCGGACAGCTCTGCGGTCATCTATTACACGACTGACGGTACCGCGCCGTCCACAAGCAGCACAAAATATACTGGCCCATTCAAGATAACGAAGGAGACCACTATACGAGCTATTGCTGTTGTGGACGGTTATGACAGCAGTATATCGTTGAACCAGACGATTACCCAGGTCAGCGCGCCAGAGGTGGTGACAACCAGCGGCAATAATGCGTATCTGTCAGGCAGCTATTATTATGTTGCATCCGGTACGACCGTAACGCTGGAGTGTGAGGATGGAGAGACTATATATTACACCACCAACGGCTCCACGCCCACGACCTCCAGCAGCAAGGTTACTTCCTCCACAAGTATTACTGTGACGGACGGCATGACCATCAAGGCGTTTGCCGTGGCGGACGGCTGTGTTTCCAGCAGTATCACCACCTATAAGATGAAAATTGGCACCATGTATACCATCACGGTAGATGACCCATACGGATTCATCTCGCCCTCCGGGTCAGTAAGCGTTCTGTCCGGCGGCAGCGTGACCTTCACCATTTCCTCACTGTCCGGTTACACACTGGGAGACGTGAAGGTGGATGGAACAAGCATTGGCACCTCCAAAACGAGCTATACCTTCAGCAATGTTAAGGCAGATCACACGATTTCGGCGGAAATCTCCCTTCCCTTCACAGATGTATCCAATTCCAGCTGGTATGCCGCTGCGGTTGGCTTTGTCTATGCCAAGGATCTGATGGTGGGCGTCACATCTACGACCTTCTCGCCCAACAGCAGTATGACCAGAGCGCAGTTTATTACGCTCCTGGGCCGTTTCGCCGGCGTCAGCAGTACCTTTGAGGATTGGTCCGGTACTGTTGGCATGACGAACTTTACGGACATCATCGTCCGTTCGGATACAACTACAAGCAGCAGCCAGGTCACGAGCATTGCCGCCAGCGGACAGTATGTTCATGTGCTGGGAACAGTGTCCGCTTCTGAAAGCGTTGACGGCGTTTTGTGGTATCAGGTCAGCTATAACGGATATACAGGCTATGTGCGCTCTACCTATAACAACAAGACATTGCTCAGCGTCTGTCCGTTCACTGACTTGACCGGTTCCAGCGTCAGCTATTGCGCTGGATACGCCCAGTGGGCGTATCTGAATGACATCGTGAACGGTACATCCTCCACAACATTCAGCCCCGGCAATGCTATCTCTCGCCAGGATATATGTGTTATCATTTATAACTACCTGACAGAGCAGCTCGGCATGAATCTTTCCACTACCAGCTCGTCCTTCAGCGACAGCTCCAGCGTTGCGAGTTATGCCAAGGATGCGGTTAATGCGATGGTGAACATCGGCATTATCCAGGGCGATAACAACAGCAAAATCAATCCTACCTCCGCCGCCACGCGCGCTGAGGTCGCCACCATGTTCATGCGGCTGTATAACTACCTGAACTGACAGCTCTTAAAAAAATAATCACCCCCTCTGCATGGCTCGCATAGAATGGGTCAGCAGAGGGGGATTTTCATATGAAGCAGGACATGGATCTGGAAAAATATGCCCAGCAGGTACGGCAAGGGAAGAACGCCGCGGCGCTGGAAAAGCTTGCATCCACAGAAGAGGGTGTTAAGCTTGCCGCGCAGGTGGACGGCGAGCGTCTGACCCAGGCAGCCCAACAGGGGGATATGCAGGCGCTGGCCAATATGCTGAAGGGTATTTTATCTACCCCGGAGGGCAAAAGCTTTGCCGCGCAGGTGGAAAAGGCGGTGCGGGATGGACAGTGATATAGGCGATAAGATAAGTGCTGTTCTCTCCGACCCGGAACAGATGGGAAAGCTTGCGCAGATGGCCAAAAGCCTGATGGGGCAGACTGAAAGCAACCAGGCACAGGAGGCGGAAACCGTGCCCTTGCCCCAACAGGAGACGGGCGCGCTTGCTGCACTGGGGAGTGATGCAAAGCTTCTGGCCTCCCTGGGTAAGGCCTTTTCCGGCGGACAGGCGATGAACAGCAAATCAACCGCGCTGCTGATGGCTATGCGGCCCTATATGCGCCCGGAAAAGCAGGAAAAGCTGGACAAAGCTATGAAAATTGCGCAGATGGTGCATATCGCCGGAGCGGTGATGCAGGAATACGGAGGTGGCCATGGCATATAGCGGCGCATGGCGGCCCGGAACGCCACCAACGGCGGAAAAAGTCTCGGAAAGCGAGCCGGAAACGCATTCAGTATCTCCACCAACGATGCGCCGGGGAGAGGGAGGTGACGCTATATCAAATGCTCTGGCGGGACTTTTCAAAAAAATAGAGACCATCGAAATGGAAACCGATGATCTCATTTTGGCGCTTATATTATATCTGATGTACCGGGAGAGTGGGGATAAGGACTTACTTATTATGCTGGGGGCCATGCTTTTGTCATGAGACAGCGGCCCCCGGTTTTATTTTTTTATATGCTGGGATTTGTGAGATATTCCCATAACACTGCCGCATGGGTGGCGGCGGCCAGGGGTAGCAGGCTGCTGTCCGGCAGAAAATGGTCGTTGTGCAGCGGATACTTGCCGCCCACTCCGAAGTGATAGAAGCAGCCGGGGGTGTTTTCGATGAAATAGCCAAAATCCTCTGTTGTCAGGGTGGGATGAGAGAGAAGTGTTACCTGATCTTCTCCCAGCAGTGCCCGTGCCGTGCGCTCCGCCAGCAGACTCATGCTGTCGTGATTCACAACACCGGGGTAGCTGTCCCTGATTTCGATGTCCGCCTGAACGCCATATTTTTCAGCTGCGTCCAGGGCGGCCTGGCGAACGGCGGACGTGGCCTTGAGACGTGATTCCGCCCCAAGGGTTCGTATAATGCCTCTGACGAGCGCGTGCTCGGCAATGATGTTATCTGCGTCTCCGCCCTGTAGGATGCCGACAGATATGACAGTGGGGCCGTTTTCCTCTGCCAGTGTCTTGCGCAGCGCCAGCAGAGCGCATACGGTGGATGCGGCGGCGGCTATGGTGTCTGCGCCTTTCTCAGGCTCCGCCCCGTGGGCGCTCCGGCCCAGGAAACGGATGGTGAAGGGATTGGAAGCAGCGTAAAACTTACCATATCGAATGCCCACCGTTCCGGCGGGCAGGTTGGGGGAGACGTGGCAGCCAAAAACGGCATCTACATGAGGATTTTCCAGGCAGCCAGCG
>JAJQHT010000044.1 GCA_021199595.1 Oscillospiraceae bacterium | reverse complement strand
GCCCCTCCTCCGTTTCCCGGGAATAAGGGGAGCTAGCTATCAGGTTCAGAATATGCTCCTCCGCCGCCTGTAAGGCAGGCAGAGAAGGGCCGTAGAATTCTTCCAGCGTCATGGTTTTATCCTTTCTGAAGGCTCTCGGTAACGAGGCCGGGCAGGGTAACGGTGATGACCAGGTTTCCATTGTCCCGGGAGGCTGCGGTGATGCGCCCACGCTGGGCGGCGATGACGGCCTTGGCGATGGACAGGCCAATGCCATAGCCCCCGGTCTGGGAGTTGTGGGACTCGTCGCCCCGATAGAAGCGGTCAAACATATGCTCCATATCCTTTTTGGTCAGGTTGGGGGCGGGATTTTCCACGCTGAGCTGGAGATTGGCTTTCCCCGCCTTGCCCAGCGTCAGCAGGATGACGCCCCCCTGGGGAGAATATTTCAGCGCGTTGTCCAATAGAATAGAGACAACCTGGCGAACGCCCTTTTCGTCTCCCCGCAGGGTCAGCATGGGCTGCACCTGGCACATCAGCACCTTGTCCTGGGTTTTGGCGAGGGACTGGAAGGACTGGGCCGTTTCGCTCACTATATCGGAAACGGGGAAGTCAATCATCTGCTCCTGGTCGTCGGCCTCCTGCATCCGGGACAGGAAAATCAGGTTTTTCGTCAGCTCCGTCAGCCGATGGGTCTGGGCCTGGATGTCCAGGAGCCACTCGTTGTCCTCCCCCAACTCCATGGACAGCACCTCCGCGTCCGCGTCGATGATGGTCAGGGGCGTTTTTATCTCGTGTCCGGCGTCGGTGATGAACCGACGCTGCTTTTCATAGCTCTCCACAATGGGCCGTATGATACGCTTAGACAGCAGCATCATCACCAGCAGCACGGCGGCCAGGCCCGCTACTGTCACCACGACGGTGGTGAAAAGCCCAAGGCGATAGGTGGACAGCAGTCTGCCGCAGTCCAAAAATATGATGCGTGTGTCACCGCCGTCCAGCGCCTGTACGATATAGCGGTATCCCTCTATAAAGCCCCGCTCCCGACCCCCATCCAGAACCGTGCGGGCATAATCCATAGCGTCGATTTCATCCACGGAGGCGATTTGGCCCAGGTCGGCGGAAAGCACCACGCCGTCCCCGGTCAGCACCACAGTGAAGTAACGGGACTCATAGGGGATTTCCTCATAATTATAATTGCTGAAGCTCCATAGCTCCCCGCCGTCCATATAGGCTGCGATGTCCGTGTCGGGAAACTGTCCCTCGTTCTCTGCCAGGATGTCCAGTATCTCGTCCGCATTAGACGCCACAGTGCGGAAGCTTCGCAGGGCCACAATGCCGAAAATAACGGTCAGCACCAGCGCCAGGGACAGCATGGCTGTGGTGATCAGCTTGATTTGCAGACGGCGTATCATGTCAACTCCTCCAGACAATAGCCCGCGTTGCGGGTGGCCTTGATTTGTATGTCCGCGTGGAGAGCGGCCAGTTTTTTTCGCAGATAGGAGATATACACCCACACCACGTTTACCTCGGCCTCGCTGTCATAGCCCCACACCTGCTCCATGAACCGCTCTGTTGAAATTAGGGTGGTGGGCGAGCGCATCAGAAGCTCCATGACCTGAAACTCCTTGTTCGCCAGCCGGAAGCTGCCCGTGGGGGAGCTAAGCTCAAAGGTGGCGCTGTCCAGGGTGATGTTCCCCACCTGGAGCTTGGAGTTTGCCTGGGCGGTCTGCGTGCGGGTCATGGCCCGGATCCGGGCCAGCAGCTCCTTCACGGCGAAGGGCTTTGTCAGGTAGTCGTTGGCGCCCTTGTCCAAACCCTGCACCTTGTCGTCTATCTCCGCCTTGGCAGTCAGCAGCAGCACCGGCGTCCGGTCACCCCGCTCCCTCATGCGGGTCAGGACGGTGATGCCGTCCATCTTCGGCATCATAATGTCCATGACCACCCCGTCGTAGCCCCCGGCCTCCAGGTATTCCAGAGCCTCCAGTCCGTCATAGGCCGTGTCCACAGTATAGTTATTCTTCTTCAAAATAACGGTCACCGCCCGCGACAGCGCCCGCTCATCCTCCACCAGCAGCAGCTTCATATCCCATCGACCCGCTTTCTCTGAATTTCTATATGATTTGTTTAGTGTAGCAGATGAACCTTAAATTTGGTTAAAACCGGGAGAATTTTTTGCTTACGTGATTGGGCAATGTCGGAATCAAAAACCATAACTTGCTATGTTACAAAAAATTAATACGACCTTCATCTAAATTTAAGAAACAAACTTTACACTGTCTTTACAACGACAGGAAAGGGGCACCTGCGCATGGCCTATCAGGAAAACTTTAAGCGGCACGAGCTGAAATATCTATTAAATGAACAACAAAAGGAGCAGGTTCTTCACGCCATGGAGCCGTATATGGCCCTGGATGAATATGGACGCTCTACCATCCGCAACATATATCTGGATACAGACACATTCCTTCTTGTGCGCCGGAGCATTGAAAAGCCCCTGTACAAGGAAAAGCTGCGGGTGCGGAGCTATCACCGCTCCGGGCCGGAGGATCTGGTCTTTGTGGAGATAAAAAAGAAATATGACTCCATCGTCTATAAGCGGCGGGTAGCGCTGCCGGACGAGACGGTGGAGGCCTGTCTGGAGAGCGGCGAGTCCCTCCCGATTCACAGCCAGATTGCCCAGGAGATCGACTACTTCCGCCATCTCTATCCCACCCTGCACCCGGCCATGTTCCTGTCCTATGAGCGGGAGGCGTTTTATGAGCGCGACGGCGGGGATTTCCGCGTGACCTTCGATGAAAATATCCTCTATCGGGAATCCGGCCTGTCCCTGCAGGAGGAGCCGTCCGGCTCCCCGCTGCTTCAAAAGGGTCAGACGCTGATGGAGATAAAAACCGGCGCGGGTATCCCCCTTTGGATGACCCACTGCCTGACAGAAAACCACATTTTCCGCACATCCTTTTCCAAATACGGCGCCGCCTACGCCCAGGTGCAGGCAGCCAAAAAACAGGAGGCCATAGCATATGCTTGAGAACATTTTTCGGGGACTTTTTGATTCCGACACCGCCAGCGTCATCTCTGTGGGAGATTTTCTGCTGTGCGTGATCTGCGCGCTGGCCATCGGCCTGATTGCGGCGCTGATGTATATGTACCGCACGCGCTATACCAAAAGCTTTGTGGTCACGCTGGCCGTGCTTCCGGCGGTGGTCTGCGTGGTCATCATGATGGTCAACGGCAACGTGGGAACCGGTGTAGCCGTGGCCGGCGCTTTCAGCCTGGTGCGCTTCCGTTCCGCTCCCGGCACGGCCAAGGAGATTGGGGCCTTGTTTTTGGCCATGGGGGCCGGACTTATCTGCGGCATGGGGTATCTGGCCTTTGCCGTTCTGTTCACCCTCATTGTGGGGGCCGTGGGAATGGTCTACAACGCCCTGGACTTCGGGGAAAAGAAAAACGCCGCCCGCCATCGGACGCTGCACATCACCATCCCGGAGGATTTGGAATATACCCAGGTGTTCCAGCCGCTTTTGGAGGAATACACCTCCGCCTGGGAGCTGGAGCAGGTAAAGACCACCAACATGGGGAGCCTGTTCCGCCTGACCTATAACATCACTATGCGCAGCAGCGACAAGGAAAAGGAGTTTATCGACAAGCTCCGCTGCCGCAACGGAAACCTTGAAATCAGCATGACGCACCAGGCCACGACCCTGGGTGAGCTGTAAGCATCCACCGCTTCACAATCATTGGGAGGTTTTGAATATGGAGCATACGCATAAATATATACCACAT
>JAJQHT010000152.1 GCA_021199595.1 Oscillospiraceae bacterium | reverse complement strand
ACGCCATAGGCGACTGCCGCCAGTTCAAAAACGTCCACCAGGCCGTCTGGGATGCCTATGAGGTGGCAAATCATATTTGAGACAGTAAAAACGTAAAATACCGACTGCCCATTCCTGTGTTACGCAGGAATGGGCAGTTTAATAAATTGTTTAATTTACCCTTGACAAAGCCCATCTCAAAACGGAAGTTTTGATGCGGCCCCGCAAAGGACAAATTTAAATTTGAGCGGCAGCGTCGTATGCTGTGCGGTTGGCGTTGCGGATGTTGGAGGCTTTCAGGCAGTCGCCCAGCTTGAAGAACTTGGGTGCGCAGTTGCGGAACTTCTCCGCCTGATCCTCCAGGGGCTTCCGGCCAGAGGAGAACACCACGGTGTCCGCGTCCAGGAAATGCTCTACGCCGTCGGTACCCTTGTAGCCCACCTGGGTGGGGGTGATCTGGGTCACGGGGCTGGACAGGTACAGGTGGCAGTACTTGGGAACACGGTCGTACAGGGCCAGCTCCTGGGCGTAGGCGGAGGTAGCGGCAATGCGGTCCATCATCTCAATGATGGACACGTCCTTGCCCTGCTCCATAGCCAGGTACAAGGCGGCCTCGCAGCCCACCTCGCCGCCGCCGATGAGGACGACCTTCTGGCCGATCTCGTCCGCGTGGCCGAACACGTCCACCGCGCACATGACCCGGGGATCGTCGTGGCCGGGGATGGGAAGGACGATGTTTGAAGCGCCGAGAGCGGTCATGACCACGTCGTAATGCTCCGCCTCGATCATCTCCGGGGTGGCCTCCACGCCCAGACGCACATCCACATTCAGCTTCTTCATCATGCCGATGCGGTAGTTCATGTAGTCGTTCAGGGAGTATTTAAAGGTGGCGTACTTGGCGAAGTTGATGGTGCCGCCCAGCTTGTCGTCCTTTTCATACAGCGTGACCTTGTGGCCCCGCTCGGTGCAGAACTGGGCCGCCGCCATGCCGGCAGGGCCGCCGCCGATGACCGCCACACGCTTGGGGGTGGAATTTTTGTTCTCGAACTGGTCGAGAATGTACTCACGGCCCACGGTGGGGTTGCCGGAGCAGCAGAACTCCTCCTCCATGTCGTAGCTCAGGCAGACGAAGCACTTCAGGCAGGGGATGATCTCATCCTCCCGGCCCTCCGCGGCCTTGTTGACGCACTGGGCGTCCACAATGGTGCCCCGGGCCATGGCCACGATGTCCGCCCCGCCGGTGGAGAGGGTCTCCTCGATAAGCTCAGGCTTCTGGAACGCGCCAAGGGTCAGCACGGGCTTGGAGAAGCCGGATTCCTTGACCTGGCGGGCAAATTCCTTGTTGACACCGGCGGGATAGAACTCCACCGGGTGCATACGGGTCTGGGTCACGTCGTCCATTATGGTGCCGCAGGAGATATGGGCGATGTCGATGTCCTCCTCCACCCGCTTGAGGAAGTCGATGCAGTCGTCGATGGTGCCGCCGCCCTCGGTCAGCTCGTCGCCGGAGACGCGAACCTCGATGGGTACGCGGGGGCCGACAGCGTCACGGACGGCCTTGATGATCATCATGGGGAAGCGGGCGCGGTTTTCGCGGGAGCCGCCGAACTCATCCGTCCGCTGGTTGGACAGGGGGCTGAGGAACTGGGCGGGGAAGGTGCCATGGCCCAGGTGGAGCATGATCATGTCGAAGCCCACGCGGACGGCGTTTTTCGCGGCCTCGGCATAGTCGGCGCACATACGCTCCATGGCGTTCCTGTCCATAGCGGGGCACCACTCGCCGGTCTCCTCGTCGTTCTCGCCGTTGACGGACCAGCAGACCACCTCGCCGTCGATCTCCTCATGGCGGCAGAAAGCCAGCAGCTCCAGGCTGATCTTGGCGTCGAAGAAGTGGACGGCGCTGGTCAGGCGGTACCAGTAGTTGTGGTACTGCATATTGAAGATGTCCGGGTCGGAGTGGAACTCATCCGGGTGGGCCACCACCCAGCGGTCCATGTTCTGCGCGGAGAAAGTGATGCAGGCCGCGCCGCCGCGGGCCTTCTCCCGGTAGTGGGCGATAACCGCCTCGTTGGGGTACGGCTCCCCGGCTCCCAGCAGATGAGCGCCGGTGGGGGCGGTCCAAATGCGGTTTTTGAAGATGATTCCCGGCCAGCGGCCTCTCGCGCCGATGGTAATGGGGCTGAACATCGTGGGATATTTTCTTTCCATGCTTCCAATGCTCCTATATGTATAATTTCCGATGGGTTTTGGGGATGCGCATAATTACCTATCCTATTTAGTTATTATACCATAAATACCTGATTGCGCAAGCGGATATTAACACAAAAATCTATTCCCGGAAGAAGAATTTCTTGTGATTCGGTCAAGAGCGGGCAAAAAGCGGAAAAATTCACAGGGGTATGGCATAATCCCGCAATTTCATGTATAATACAGAAAAGGCAATGCTGTAAGAAAAATAACAGGAGGCGACAGTATGTGCGGCAAGTTTATCCTGACCTGCGGCTCTACGGTGGACGTACCCTATTCCTATATGGAGGAGCGGGACGTGCCGGTGATTTTCTATTCCTACACGGTGGACGGCCAGGCGTACCCGGACGACATGGGCCGGGATCCCCAGGCCCTGCCCCGGTTTTATGAAATGCTGAGGGAGGGCAAGCTCCCCTCCACCAGTCAGGTGAACATCCAGCAGTACCGGGATTTTTTCGCGGAGCAGCTTGAAAAGGGCGACCTGCTCCACGTGGCCTTCGGCTCCGGGATGTCCGCCTCGGTGAACAACGCTCTTCTGGCGGCGGAGGAGCTGCGGGAGGAGTACCCGGCTCGGAAGCTGGTGGTGGTGGATTCCCTTTGCAGCTCCTCTGGCTACGGCCTGCTGGTGGACGAGGCGGCGGATATGCGGGATCGTGGCTGCACCATAGAGGAGACGGAGCAGTGGCTTCTGGCCAACCGAAACCGGGTGCATCATCAATTCTTCTCCACCGATATGACCATGTTCCGGCGCAGCGGGCGGGTGTCCGGCCCCACGGCCACCATCGCCACCATTTTGAACATATGCCCCATCATGCGCCTGGACGACCAGGGCCGCATCATTGCCTATGGCAAGGTGCGGGGCAGGCCCGCCGCCGTCCGCACTACCATAGAGACCATGGACAAACACATTCAAAATGGCCGGGACTATGACGGCAAGCTCTGGGTCTGCCACTCCAACTGCCCGGACATCGCCCAGCCCTTCCGGGAGACCCTGAAGGAGCATTATCCCCGTGTGAAGGACATCCCCCTCTTTGACATCGGCACCATTATCGCCGCCCACTGCGGGCCGGGAACGGTGGCGGCCTTCTTTATGGGGGACGAGCGGACGCCGGAATAAATAGGAACCAGCATACAGAAAGACCCTGTCAAGCCGTGGCTTGACAGGGTCTTAAACTTTTGGCGGGAAAGTTTATCCGTTCAGCGTCATGGTCTCCGCCACCTCCACCAGTTCCTCCATAGTCAGGGTGTCCGAGGTGAGCAGGAACACAAGGCAGTTCTCCGTGTCCACCCAGGAAAGACCATAATAGTCGTTGCCCATGGCGTAATAGGCGGCCAGTTCGCCGTTTACAGTCGCTGCGGTGTAGCCGCGGCCCCCGGCCTTGAGGGAGATAACGTATTCCGGGGTGTTGCCAAACTCCACGCCCGTCCCCGCGTCCTCCGTCAGGTTGTAGCTCTCGTAGCTGAAGTGCAGCTCGTCGTGACGGCTGTTTTCATAGGTGTAGCGCACATAAGCGTACCAGCCGCCGCCGCTGGACAGGGGGGAGGCGGTGAAGCTGGCCTGCTCATAGC
>JAJQHT010000156.1 GCA_021199595.1 Oscillospiraceae bacterium | reverse complement strand
TGGAATTGCGCACGACCTGCTCCAATATTTCGCAGCAGAGAGCGCTGGTCTCCTCGCTTATCACCTGCCGCACCACGGTGGGGTCTGTCTGGCTGATGATGTTCCCATCGGAGTCCAAAACCTGATCCACCACATAGGGCTGCATCAGATACCCGCCGTTTGCCACGGCGCTGACCGCCGTTATAAGCTGTATGGGCGTGATGGTGAAGGTCTGGCCGAAGGAGGCCGCCGCCAGCTGAGATTTATTGGTCGAATCATAGAAGGTATCCTCGTCCCACCAAATGCTGGTGGCCTCGCCGGGAAGGTCTATGCCGGTGGTGTCAAACAGACCGAACGCCTCCGCGTATTCATAGAACGTCTCCGCCCCAACGCTGAGACCGATGTTGACGAAGGCAATGTTGCAGGAATTCATGACCGCCTCGGTCAGCGTTTCCGTGCCGTGGCCGCTGGTTCTCCAGCAGTTCAGCTCTGTGGTACGGCCCAGAACGCTCATGCTGCCGCCGCAGTTGAAGGTAGAATCCATTGTAACCGCCCCAGACTCCAGGGCCATAGCCAGGGTGATAATTTTGAAGGTGGAGCCTGGCTCATAGGTGTCAGATATGGCTTTGTTGCGCCATTGGAGAGACCGGGCCGTGCTGATAATCTCGTCCCGCTCCTCTTCCGTCTCTGCCTCGTCCGCCTCCGCCTGATCTTCGTCGCTGATTGTCAGATAATCGTTCAGGTCAAAATTCCCAATAGAGGCCATGCCCAGGATGGCTCCGGTGTTCACGTCCATGACGATGCCAGCAGCGCCGTCGCTGCACATATAATCCTCAACCGCTTGTTCCAGGGCGGTCTCCAGGTAATACTGCACTGTCTCGTCAATGGTCAGCACCAGGCTGTAGCCGTCCTCGGCGTCGTAATAGTCCTCATAATCCGTGAACAGCATATCGGTGCCGTTGGCGTTGGTCGCACGCACAATACGCCCGTCCGTACCGGAGAGCAGGTCATCGTAATAATATTCGATGCCCGCAAGCCCGTAGTCATCCGACCCTACATAGCCGACAACATGACAGGCAAGGCTGCTGTATGGATAATAGCGCTTGGACGCCTCCTCAATCTTTACGCCCATCAGGCCGTATTCCGCCTTGAAGGCACGCACCTGCTCGGCAATATCGTCGTCCACCTTCCGCGCCACGGTGGTATACCAGGAGGAGGTATTCTGCGTCAGCTCGTATACATCATCATATTCGAGATCCAATATTTCCGCCAGCGTGCTGGCGATAAGCTCGGCGTCCTCTTCGTACATCTCGATTTCCGCAGGGCTTATATAGATATTGCTTGTGGAGGCGCTCATGGCCAGAATATTCATGTTTCGGTCGTATATGGTGCCGCGCTTGGCGGAAACGGTCGTTTCCCGAAGCTGCTGCTCCACGGCGGCCGCTTCATATTCGTCGTGGTTTACAATCTGTATGATATACAGCCGCACCCCCAACACTATAAACGCAACTATGCCGCACACAATCAAAAGAAACAGTGTGCGGCGAAGCATCATACGGTTTGGTGACTTAGGTTCTTTGGATTTGCGTTTTTCTGACATAGGGTTCTCCTTTGGGTCGCTGTGTTCCTCTATCCGCTCCTTGTATTACCAGTATAATACGCTTGTCAATCAAAAATGCCATCAACAAACGCCCGAACGGAGTTCATCAGATCCTCCAGGCCCAGGGAGAACAGGTTCGTCTCCTCGTGGGTAATGACCACAGCCTTGTCCCCGGCGGACACGCCGGAGAGGTAATATATCTGATCCTCCTGCGGTTCCTGCATCCCCAAAACGCTCTCGGCATACTCCTCCACATCCTTCAAATTGAAGGTGGTCTCATACTCCGCCGTCAGCTTGTCCTTTTCCGTTTCCAGCTCAGATATTTGGTCTTCCAGGTCGGCCGCCGTGCTGGAAAGATCCATCATCTCTACCTGGGCCAGCATCAGCATCACGCACAGCACTACCACGCACGCATAGGCAACAACGCTTATCGCCGATACGCGGCTGCGGGTCTGCGCCTGCTCCTTGGCCCTGGTTTTTGTTTTTGTCTTTGTTTTTGTCCTTTGGCCGGGCCGTTCCTTGACCCATTCCTGTTCCTCAGGACTTTGCAGGGTCTCGCCGGGGTATTCGTATTGCTCCTGTCCCGCATAGGTATCGGGATTGCCAAAATCATAGGCCAGGGTACCATCCACGGCGCCGGTCACGAAGTTATAGCTTTTGAATGTCTTTATATTTTGCATAACTACACCTTCTCCGCAATTCGCAGGCGGGCGCTTCTGGCCCGCGGGTTTTCTTCTATCTCTGCTGCGGTGGGTACCACCGTCTTGCGCGTAACGCTTTTGAAGGTCTGGACAAATCCGCAGGTACACACGGGAAAATCCCGCGGGCAGGTGCAGCCGTTCTCCCTTTTCCGAATGGCCTCCTTCACCAGCCTGTCCTCCAGGGACTGAAAACTGATGACCAGAAGCCGTCCGCCCGGCGTAAGCCGTTCCTCTGCCTGGTCGAGCATCCGTTCCAGCTCGCCCAGCTCGTCGTTGACAGCAATGCGCACGGCCTGGAAGCAGCGCTTCGCGGGATGCTGTCTCTCCCGGCGGGCCGAGGCGGGCATGGTGTCCCGTATCAGCGCCGCAAATTCTCCTGTGGTCTCAATGGGTCTCTGCGCCCGGCGTTCGACCACCGCCGCCGCAATGCGTCCGGCGTAGCGTTCCTCGCCATAGCGCCAGAAAATGCTTCTCAGCTCCGCCTCCGACCAGGTATTCAAAACATCCCGGGCCGTCAGGGGCATGGTCTGATCCATACGCATATCCAGCGGCGCGTCATGCATATAGGAAAAGCCCCGCTCCGCGTCGTCAAGCTGCGGGGACGATACCCCCAGGTCAAACAGCAGTCCATCGGCCTGCTGGATGCCCTGGCTGTCCATGATAGCACCCAGGTCTCCGAAGCTCCCCTTCACCAGTGTGGCCCGATCTCCGAACCGCGCCAGGCGCTGCCGGGCATAATCCAGGGCCATATCGTCCCGGTCAATGCCCAGAAGCCTCCCTGTGGTGAGCTTCTCCAATATTGCCTCAGAATGGCCGCCGAGGCCCAGCGTTCCGTCCACATATATTCCGTCGGGACGGATGTTCAGGTATTTCACACATTCCTGCAGGAGAACGCTTCGATGCTCCATCAGAAATCAAGCGCCTCCATCACGGCCGCAATGTTCTCCGGCGAAGCCTCGCCGTCACGGATAGCGTCCCATTCGTCGCTGTCCCAGAACTCCGCGTGGTTGTCGCTTCCCAAAACGGTCACGTTTTTCACAAGGCCCGCCCGCTCCCGCAGGTTCTGGGGCAGAAGCACCCGCCCCTGGGCATCCAGCTCGCACTTGCTGGCAAAGGCATACAGGGGACGCATGGCCCGCTGCTTCACGTAGGGCATGGCATTCACTTTGTCGGAGAATATCTGCCACTGCTCCGCGCTGTAGGCGCAGAGGCACTTGTCCATGGACAAGGTCACATAAAACTCCGGGCCAAGCTCATCCCGCAGGCGGGCGGGGATAAAAAGGCGTCCCTTGGCATCGAGAGAATGATGATATTCTCCTGTCATTCGGAACACCTCCCATCCGCTTCGTGTGAAATTGAGCCACTATTGTGGGAAAACAAAACATTTTTCCCCACTTCGCCCCACCATGGCTTTTATTATAGGGGGCGACGGCGCAAATTGCAAGCGGAAATTTCTTGATGAAATCAGGATTTTTTTCTTCCAATTTTTCCCTATTGTTTTTTTTCCTCACCCGCA
>JAJQHT010000284.1:2802-3809 GCA_021199595.1 Oscillospiraceae bacterium | reverse complement strand
GGGCTGCTGCTGGAATGTTCCCTGGAATCGGAGGGCGCGGAGCTGTACGCCGAGTTTGAGAACCCGGAGAACCCCGCCTGCACCGCCCTGTGTTGGTTTGACCTGACAGATCACAGCCTGCTCCGGGCAGAGCTGACCAGCGAAGGGCAGACCCTGGTCACCCTGGTCTTTGACCGCTTTCTGCTGGAAAGCGCCCCTGCGTCGGAATAAGGCATCCCCAACCGGCAGCCCGCCGTGGGCTGTCGGTTTTTCACTGCGGGGTCCCAACAGGGTTGCAAATTTCCCGGCCAGCGCCTATAATGGTCGATGGAATCCACTTATGCCGGGAGGGCGACCCTTTTATGCACAAGAAACGAACAAAACGCCTGCTGGCCCTCCTGTTTTTCCTCTATCTGGCCGGGCTGCTGCACATCACTGTGTTCCGCCCCGGCTTTTCCCTGACCGGGCTGGGGCAAAACGGGGTCATCTCCCCCACCCCATTTTTGGAATATTACCACTGGCTCCGGACGGGGCTCTACGGCACCGCCTGCTATCTGTTCTTCGGCAACATCGGCGGCTTTCTCCCCTTCGGGGCCTACCTGTCCTGGCGGTGGCCCGGCCTGCGGCTGTGGCAGGTCACTCTGGCCGGGTTCGGGCTGAGCTTCGCCATTGAAGCGGGGCAATATCTCTTTGGCACAGGGGTCTCCGACCTGGCCGACCTGATTCTGAACACCCTGGGCGTCCTGCTGGGGGCAGCGCTGCTGAAGTGGGGCAGGAGGCGCTGGCGGCGGCACGACGTCCGCTGAGAAATTTTCATCTGTTTTTCGCAAATTTTAATATTTCTTAAAGGACAGGAAACGTCCGCATCTGCTATAATAGGGCCATGATAATCAAAAGGAGGTATCCTCTATGGCCCTGTTTGATGTGACGTTTTCTGTCCTGTTTTTTGCGGTCTTTGCCGTTGTCCTGGTGGTGATCCTGATGAACGTGGTGGGCGGCGTAAGGGAGTGGCACCGGAACAACCGGTC
>JAJQHT010000284.1:0-2792 GCA_021199595.1 Oscillospiraceae bacterium | reverse complement strand
CTCCAACCGCCTGGACTTCTCCACCCACATCCACGACACCGGAGACGGCGCCATGCACCACACCACCCAGACCCGTTACTGCGTCACCTTTCAGTTCCACTCCAACGACCGGCTGGAGCTGTCCGTCTCCGGGCAGCAGTACGGCCTCCTCTCCGAAGGGGATGTGGGGACGCTGACCTTCCAGGGCAGCCGCTTTCTGGGGTTCCGGCGGCACTGAGCGGTGACCCAACAGTCTCCTCAAAGCGCAGTGCCATCCATTTGAGGCAAGGTCATCAACCTGATGTTACCAAGGGAGGGAAACCATATGGAGTATGTATTGACCACAAATTGCCTGAGCAAGAAATACAGGCACTCCCAGGCACTGAACAATCTCACTATGCACATCCCTAAAGGCAGCATTTATGGCTTTGTGGGGCGGAATGGCGCAGGAAAGACCACATTGATTCGCCTGATCTGCGGATTGCAGGCACCCACATCCGGTCACTTCTCTCTGTATGGCGCTCAAAACGACAGTAAGAATATGATCAAGGCCCGTCGCCAAATCGGGGCTGTAGTGGAAACACCCTCCATCTATCTGGATATGACCGCAGAAGACAATTTGAGACAGCAATGCCTGATTTTAGGATTGCCGGACTTTACTGGTATCCCGGAACTGCTCCAGCTGGTGGGCCTTTCTGATTCAGGGAAGAAGAAAACGAGTCACTTCTCTCTCGGCATGAAGCAGCGTCTAGGCATCGCCGTGGCGCTCTGCGGCGACCCGGATTTTCTCATTCTGGACGAGCCAACCAATGGGCTTGACCCTCAGGGTATTGTGGAGCTGCGGGAACTGATCCTGCGGTTGAACCGGGAGCGGGGTATCACCGTGTTGATTTCCAGCCACATTCTGGATGAGCTGCACCGCCTGGCTACCCACTATGGTATCATCGACCAGGGGCATATGGTGAAGGAACTGAGCGCCGCCGAACTGGACGCCGCCTGCCGGAAATGTGTCCGTATGGAGGTCACGGATATGAAGGCGCTGGTAAGAGTGCTGGATAGAATCCATGTTGATTATAAAATCCGTTCTGCAGCCCAGGCTGATGTATATGCAAAAATAAACGTGACTCAGATTGCAGCAGCACTGTCCAGGGAGGGCTGCGAAATCTTATCCATGCAGGAGAAGGACGAGAGTTTGGAGAGTTATTTTCTGTCTCTGGTGGGAGGTGGTAACCATGCGTAAGCTGCTTTCATCTCATATCGCCCGGCTCAGAAAAAGCAATCTGCTTTGGCTGTGCCTACTTCTTGTCTTTCTGACCTCCTGGGTGGCAATGCGCGTTGGTACAGAAAGCATGGCCGCCCCTTCCGGATACGACAGGGCTTACCTGGATTGGTATTTTTTCCGGTTCTCTGCCTATCTGGGCCTGTTTCAGATAGCCGCCATAGGGCTGTTTCTGGGGCAGGAATACGGTGACGGCACCTTCCGAAACAAGCTCATCATTGGTCATTCCAGACCAGGCATTTATCTGTCGGGTTTTCTGGCCTGTGAGCTGATTTCCATCGTGTTAATGGTGGCCTGGCTCATAGGCACTTTGGTGGGAAGTATGCAAAATCCTTTTGACCCGTCCAACTGGGAGATAAGTCTGGGGGAACTATGGTACTACATCCTCGCCGCCTTTATCTTTACCACCGCATTCGCTGCTCTGCTTACCTGGATTGGCACGATTGCAGACAATAAGGCTCTGTCCGTTGTGTTGATGTTCGGTATATGGCTAACGATGCAGTTTGCCGCGTCTCAGATTTATAGCCGTCTGGGGGAAGCGGAATTTGAGGGGGAGATGGTGTACATCAACGGCGTTGCCACTGTCGTCAATCCTACCCCCAACCCCCTCTATCTCAGCGGAACCATCCGGATAGTCTGTGCGTGTGTATTGTATTTTTTGCCCAATGGTCTGGTGTTTGCGGTGTCAGACGCAAACATCGAATATCCTATGTTTGCGTTGGTATTTGGCGGTCTTTTTGCGTTGCTCACTCTGGCTTCCGGGTGTGTCATATTCTGCAAAAAGAGTATCAAATAGCTTGCTCTACGGTTTTTCATTCGCTTTTATTAAAATTTAATATTGATTACTGGGCAAAAATATTCCATGTGATATAATAAGGTTATGATATAGAAAGTGAGGACTCTGCTATGAAAGCCCGCATTTTCCCGCTGCTGCTCTGCCTGATGCTGCTCTGCGGCTGCGGGGCAGGCAGCCAGCCCTCCGCCCCCTATGAAACTACGGTAGAGGGGCAGACCGTCACCATTGACACGGAGGCCCAGACGGTCACCTGCGGCGAAGACGTGTACTGTTACGACTATGCCGTCCTCTCCGGCGGGTATACCCTGACCGTCACCTATCCCAACGGGGAAACCGCCACCGTGGAGTACGTCGGTATGAGCGCGTCCGGCTCCGGCACGCCGGAGGGTGACTATCTGGATGCCCTCAGCCTGTCCTGGGCCATTGAGGACGCCAATGACAACCCTGACGGCGAAGCCGCCAGCCATCGTGTGGCGGGTATCCTGGTCATTGGTCTGGGCGCTGCGTTCATCGCCTTTCCCAGATTCTTCTGGTACCTGGGCTGGGGCTGGCGATACAAGGGTGCGGAGCCGTCGGAGGTTGCCCTCACCGCAGAGCGGGCAGGGGGCGTCGTCCTGGCCCTGGCCGGGCTGCTCCTGTGCATGGCAGGATAATCCGCACGGAAAATGGAAAAAACCGAAAACCGACGCAGCAGAAAAATCTGGAGCGGACGTATTAATTGGTTCCCAGAGGATGAAT
>JAJQHT010000106.1 GCA_021199595.1 Oscillospiraceae bacterium | reverse complement strand
TTTGTACTTTGTGTATCCTTGGGCTGGGGCTGAGACGCCATGGAGACCTTCATAGAAAGCCAGCTCAGTACGGCTGCCAACACCGGGATCAGGAAAAGTCCCAGAGCTGGTCCCCAGACGGACGGGCTGCTCCAATCCCAGGCCCAAATCCTGAAGTTAGGCGTCTGGCCCAGATCCATGCCGAGGAATTTGTAGGACAGCGGCTGAAGCTTGTCCGACAGACCAGAGAAGTCCGAAAAATGCTCGGTAATGAACTGAGACTGGAAGATCTGCTGATAGGTTTCAGCAGAGTTTCTTGTGGAGAAGTCGGCTATGTTATAGCCAAGCTCCACCAGCTTTTCGTAGATAGCTCCCCCCTCGGACAAAAGGTCTGAGGACACGCCCATCATAACCGTCAGGGGGTAGCGAATGGCGCGCCACAAGGCGAGTAGGATAGGATAGGGCAGCAGGGACCAAAGGCACCCCGACATGGGGTTTACGCCCTCCTCCTTGTATAGCTTGCTGACCTCCTGCTGGTATTTCTGCTGGTCATTGCCGTATTTTTTCTCCAGCTCCTTAAGCCGGGGGGTCATACGGCTGGTACGCATTGTACTCTTCTTGCTTTTTAGCTGGAAGGGCAGCATAATAAGCTTCACAACCAGGGCGAACAGGATGACGGCTACGCCGTAGTTGCCCGTCCAGTTGTAAAACCAGAGCATCAGCTTGCCAAATGGTTTTGCAATCGCGTCTAACATATAAATCTCCTAATCATTTGTTACGGAACGGGATCGTAAAAATCATGCTCCCCACAGTGGAATGGATGACACCGCAGTATGCGCTTGAGCGCCAGCCAGCCGCCCTTCCAGGCGCCGTAGCGGTCAATGGCGATCAGGGCATACTCGCTGCAGGTGGGGATGAACCGGCAGCACGGCTTCGTTACCGGAGATATATACTTCCTGTAAAAACGCACAATAGCCAGCAGCACACGCTTCATTACAGCGATGCCCCCAGCTCTTGGCTTGCGGACAGAAGCTCCTTTTCCAGCCGTTGATAGCTGGCCTGCACCGCCCGCGATCTTGCCACAATGACCCAGTCATAGCCGGGCCGAAACTCGGTCTCATGCAGGCGATAAATCTCCCGCAGACGGCGGCGCACACGATTGCGTGTGTGGGCCTTGCCGATTTTTGTGGTCACGGTGAGACCTAAGCGGTTCTCCTGTCTCTTGTTTTTCCGGGCATATAACACCAGGCACGGACGCACGGCGCTCGTCCCCCGCTTATAGACCCGGCGAAAGTCGTTGTTAGTTCTTAAGGAGGAAGTATATTTCACAGGGACGCCCCACTCCGGGCCGAATCAGTAGCTCAGTCTTTTGCGGCCCTTGGCGCGGCGGGCAGAGAGAACCTTGCGCCCGTTGCGGGTGGACATACGCTTGCGGAAGCCATGCTCCTTCTGGGCGTGGCGCTTCTTGGGCTGATAAGTGCGTTTCATTGGTTGATTCCTTTCTGTGTTTGGTATTTACTCAACATCGGCTGGGCCGAAGTAGTTGACGTATTTATAGTGTTCAAGACGATCACTAACTGCAATATTATATATAAAATCCGCGGTTGTGTCAACATAAAATTCCGCGTTTTTCTAAAACAATAGGCGGCCGGTGTGTTCCGTCCGCCTTGTTCGTCGTGATAATAACGCTTTACGCCTTCGGCAGATCCTCACCACGGAAATATTTTTCCAAAGGCTTATAGATGAGCATGGTGACAATCAGCGTCAGGACTATCTCGCCAAGCATATACCAGCCGTTATACAGGAAGGAGTAGAGCCATGGGCCGGTCATGGTCATACCCATGAACTCCTCCGGCATCCACACGCCCCATATCCATGCGCCGCTGATGAGGTGGCACACAAACCGCAGGCAAAACGTGACCACAATACCCACGGCAACAGCGGCGCGATGATTTTTGATGAACTTGTCAAAGAGGCCGGCGAGGCCGATGACTGTATAGGCGATGATATAGTCCAGAAAGACAATGCCGACAGCCATGATGAAACTCGAGGCGTAGCCCACGTTACTGGCTCCCAGGACAAGCTGGACAAGACTGTAGACAAAGGCCGTTACAGCTCCCCACTTCCAGCCATAGCGGAAACTGATAACGACCAGCGGCAGCATACTGCACGCAGTCAGACCGCCGCCAAAGGGCATAGGTATCTGCACCAGGCTCAAAACAGTAGCCAGGGCGATAAAAATGGCGCTCTCCACGAGCTTACGGGTGGTGATTTTTTTCATAAAATGTCTCCTTTCAAAATTGAGAGGAAAACCAACCGCCGGTCAGGTGATTCCAATACCCGACCGGCGGTCATTCACGGCTCACGCCGTGGCTTTCCTACGCCGGCATTACCCGGATCAGGTTCCAGGGTTCGATGTATCGGTACATCATCTCAGCCAGGCCATTATCCCAGCACCCCTATTACTTATGATATTTTATATTATACCATTTCTTTGCCTCTGTCAATATCCGCGCCATCCTGTTTTTCGGGATAGCCGCAGCCGCAGTACTCCTGGCGATAGAGGCCGTATTCCTTGGATAGCTGGATGGAACGAAGATAGCCGTTTCGCTTTTTGAAATCCGAGGGAAGCCATTTAACATTATATTTCTGAGCCAGGGTCTCCCCTATCTGATTTATCAGCGGAGCGTTTTTGTGTGGGCTGACCGTCAGCGTTGTGCCGAAATAATCGAAGCCGCCCTCCGCCGCCTGCTTTGCCGTTTCCTCCAGGCGGAGGCGAAAGCATACAGTGCACCGTGCGCCGCCCTCTGGCAGATTTTCCATACCCTTTACAGCCTCCTCGAACGCAGAGCCATGCCAGCCAAGCTCCAACAGAGATGGCGGATGTGCCATAGGCATGGCTGCCAAAAGCTGTTTCATCGTGGCAAGCCGTCGGTCATATTCCGACTCTGGCCGGATGTTGGGGTTATAAAACAGCAGAGTAACGTCAAAATATTGGGTAATATATTCGAGCACATAGCTGGAGCATGGCCCGCAGCAGCCTTGCAGAAGCAGGCTTGGCCGCCTGTCCAGGGCCGCGATTACCCCGTCCAGCTCTTTTTGATAGTTCCTTTTTTCCATTTGTCACCCCCGTGATGCAGCTATCATATCACACTTTTACTGGATAAGAAAACTGTTTTTATAGCAATTAACTTTAAGACATAAGACTTAAGACTTGTTTAAAAAAGAAAATCATCGCCGAAAATAGTCTCGGCGGTGATTTTTATGAAAAGTGAAAAATTCAGATTTCATTTGAGGCCCTGGGAGATTGCGCTGCTTTTGGCGTTGGTTATTACCTTCTGCGCGGGAATTTGGGCGCAGCGGACACAAAGCAGACTCGCCGGGCAGCTTATCCGGCTGCACGTTGTCGCGAACTCTGACAGCAGCGATGACCAAGCGGAAAAGCTGCAGCTTCGGGACAAGGTGCTGACAGTACTCTCCCCTCTGTTGGCAGACTGTGAGACACAGGCAGATGCTGCCGCAGTGATTGCCGAAAATATAGAGGTCATAGAATCCCTTGGGGATGTAGCTGTCAGTCTGGAAACAGAGTATTATCCCACGCGGGAATATAACACCTTTTCCCTCCCGGCGGGAGAATATCTCTCCCTCCGCGTGGAGATTGGCCAGGGCCAGGGCCAAAACTGGTGGTGTGTGGTATTCCCGCCCCTGTGCACGGAGGCATTGGCAGAGGACACAGGAGACGCGGCGGACGCGTTCAGCCTACTGTCAGATGAGGACGAAAGCCTTATAACCCAGGACGGACAGGGATATATCCTGCGTTTTAGACTGGGAGAGCTTTGGGGCG
>JAJQHT010000200.1 GCA_021199595.1 Oscillospiraceae bacterium | reverse complement strand
CAGGCCCTGATGCCAGCGGCGGAGTTTCCGCGCTATCAGGCGTCCATGGATTTCCTGTTCGGCCAGGGGGCCTGCCAGCCCGTTCACATCAGCCCCAGAGGCGTAGGCGTCAAGGCCAGGGAACCCGCCCCCCAGCCGAGCGAGCGATAAGATAATTTAATTTAAGCTGTCCGACGACGCACAGCAAAAATTTTATCTGCCAGTTCTACAATCCAGACTATCCGATTATGCAGAGCAAAGAATTTAATCAGATACCCCAAATTTGAGAGTGTCCGACAATGCGCGGCGAGGGATTTTGTTCGCTGGCTAGGCGCGGCGACGCAGGCGTACATCAGTACGCCAAGGAGCCGCAACGACGTCCAGCGGACAACAGACCCGCCGCAGTTCGTAACAACAGAGGCCATATCAAAACCATCAGGTTTCGATATGGCCTTTTCTTATCGACCGGCGTATTGCTGCTGCACGTGCCTTAAAAACTCCTCGGCGACGTGGGACAGCCGCCGGCTTTTGTCCCAGATGAGAACATAGGAGGCCCGCACTTCCGGGTTTACCAAGCGCTTGACGCACACGGAGGGGTCTGCCCCTATGTCGGCAGAGGCGGGATAGATGGTAATGCCCACGTTCCGCCGGGTCAGCTCATAGGCGTTGAGCATATGGGACATCCGGCAGCGGATATTCAGCACCCCCTCGTCGGATTCCGTCCAGCCAAGAATCTCCTGCAATCTGGACTCCCGCGAGGGGATAATCAGGTCATACTGTGTGACGCGCTGAAAATCCACCGTGTCCCCCGGCTCCGCAGCCAGCGGGCAGGCGCTGGGAATCATGGCGACCCACGGCTCCGAATAGACGGGAACCGCGTTGACGCCCTCCGCGTTGTGCGGCTCCACGATGACCGCAAGGTCGCAAAGCCCCTTCATGAGCCGGTTTATCACGTCGTCAGAGCTGCCGTTCCAGAGGTTATAGGTGACATAGGGATTTTCCTTTTGAAACCCGGCAATCCACTGCGCAAACAGCGCGGGGGCGTGTCCCTCCACAGAGGCGAGATACAGCGTCCCGTGCAGGCCGGTCTGAACCTCCCTTACATCCTCGGCGGATTTTTTCACCAAATCCAGTACGCGCACGGCGTATTGCCGGAATATCTGCCCCTCCTCCGTCAGCTGCAGGGCGTGCGGCTTTCGGATGAAAAGCTGCACCCCCAGCTCCTCCTCCAAATCCTTTATCTGCCGGCTCAGCGGCGGCTGAGCGATGCACAGCTTCTCCGCTGCTCGCGTAAAATTCATCTCCTCTGCCACTGCCAGGAAGTACCGAATGTGCCGCAGCTCCATGGGCTGTCCCTCCTATAATCATACATAAAAGGTATCGTGATGCGTTTATTATATGTATTTTACAATATAATGTCAATGGGTTATAATACAGACAACAAAGGAAGAAGAAAGCTAGCTAGCGCTGATTCATAACACACCACTGTTTCCAATCTATGAAGGAGGTGCCGACATGAAAAACATCTTTAAGACCGTGGAGGATTTCCTGGAAAGATATTTTGCGTGCTTTTCCATCACATTCTGATCATAATAAACCCGCTCAGCCGAAAAAAGAGGGCCTGTCCGAAAGGGCAGGCTCTCTGATTTTATGGGCGGGAGATAAAAAAGCGTTGCAGCGCCAATGGCTGCAACGCTTTTTGGTTTCAGGTCGTAGTTATTAGTGGTTCTTGCCGCACATCCCCAGATGGCTGGTGGTGACGGTGACGGCGCTCTCGGCTTCCTCCAGCCAGGCGGAGTAGTCCGCGCTGCGCATGGCGGAATCGGCCTGGTACTGGGCGTAGGTCAGGTCGCTGGCCCCCACGTAGTAGACGATATGGGCACCGGTGTAGCTGGAGCCGCTGTAGGTAACAACGGTGGTATCCCCGGCCTCGCGGCCATCCTCAAACAGCCAGTCGTTAATCACGTCCACCATCTCGTTCTGGTATACGTCCTCATACAGACCGCCGACGGTGTTAGAGCCGGTGTCGGTGGAATACTCGTTGGCAAGCTCGGCGAAGCTGTCCTCGGTGGCGTCTCCGGCCAGCCACTCATCATAGATGGCCTGGGCCTCTTCTTCAGCGGCGGCAATCTCCTCGTCGGAATACTCGCCGTCCTCGTCCGTATCCTCCGCCTCGATAAGGATGTGGCGGAAGTTCGTCATGTAGTAGCTGTTGTCGTTCCGGCCAAGGAACATAATGATATAGGTAGCGCTGTCGCTCTCTATGACCGTGGCGTCGCCAACCTCGCGGTCAGCGTCCAGCAACCACTCAGAATAGGTGCTGGAAAGGCTGCTGCCAGCATAGGACAGGCTTGTGACCTCGGCCTCATAGTTTTCGGACATATAGGTCTCGAAGGTGTCGAGGTCGGTGCCGTCGATGGCCTCCACAACAGCGTCCGCGTCGATGGTGTCCTCGGTCTCCTCGTCGTCGCTGCTGGTGCTCAGGTGATAATACGCATAGTCGATGACGTCATAGGAATCGGCGTTCTCGGTGTAGTACTCGTCCAGCTCGTCCGTGGTATATTCAAAGCCGTCGTACAGGGACTGCGCATAGGACGAGGCAAGATACGTGCGATACAGCTCCTGCTCCACCAGCTCATAGGTCACGCCTTTGCCATAGACAAGGTTGATGTATTGCTCAAGGTTGGAATAGCCGTTGGACTCCCAGGAGGTCTGGATGCTCTCCAGGGCTTCCTCATATTCGGCCTGATAATCCTCATCCATGGTATAGCCCGCGGCCTCCGCCTCATTGCAGAGGAGCTGAACCTCCGTCATCGTGTCAATGGCGGAATCCATGAAGTAGTCGCGCCAGGTATAGCCGTCAGAATACTCCTGGTCGGCCAGGCTAGTATCTGTGTCGAAGAAATAGCCCAGCAGAACATAATAGTAGTAGTTGTTATAGAAGCTGATATAGCTGCTGGAATAGTAGTAGTTCATCTGGGCCACGGTATAGTCCGTCCCGTCTATGGTCACGGCCGTGGTGTGGCGGCTGGGCCAGGCGGAGTTGTAGATGAACACGAAGGCGAAAAGCACAACGATGACAGCCGCCACCACAGAATAGGTGATGGTAGATTTGCGGCGCTGCTTTTTGGCCTCTACCTCGGCGATGGACTTTTTATCCAGTCCCGCCGCGATTTGTTCCTTGCGGAGTTTCTTGTCTTTGGATGCACTCATGTTTTCACACGCCCTTTGCGGTAATATTTCTCAAACTCAACCATGATATTATAGTACATCCGCCCCGGTGTTTCAAGTTTTTTCTGCCACTGTTCGAATTATTTACAGTTTAAACATACAATTATGTAAACAATATTGCAATATTTTCCCGTTTCCTTTATAATTAACAGCATAAACGAAGGGAGAATGACGCCATGTCACCTAACGATAACAACGACCACAATATGCGCCTGGCCGTCCTGATTGACGCGGACAACGCGCCCCGGGACTGCCTGAAGGGCATTATGGAGGAGGTCGCCATCTATGGCACCCCCAACATCAAAAAAGCCTATGGCGACTGGTCTACCCGGAACCTGGCAGGATGGAAGCAAACCCTGCTGGACAACTCCGTCACCCCCGTGCAGCAGTTTGCCTACACCAAAGGGAAAAACTCCCCGGATTCCGCCATGATCATCGACGCCATGGACATCCTCTATTCCGGGAATACGGACGGGTTCGTCCTGGTGTCGTCGGACAGCGATTTCACCGGCCTTGCCCGCCGTCTGCGGGAGGCGGGGCTTTTCGTCATCGGCATCGGGGAGCAGAAAACGCCAAGTCCCCTGATTGCCGCCTGCAACAAATTTATCTACATCGAGGTCA
>JAJQHT010000208.1:746-3851 GCA_021199595.1 Oscillospiraceae bacterium | reverse complement strand
GAGGGACTCCCGCTCCTCAGACTCCGTCACCACCTGCTCCTGGAGTTTGGCCGCCTGTGCTTCATACGCGGCGGCCTGTTCAGGCTCCTTTTTGGCCTTACCCTTCAGCATGCCGATCTGTTTGGACAGGACGTTCCGGTTCTGCTGGAGGGCCTCCGCCTTCTGCTTAGCCTCCAGGGCCTGATTGTACAGGTCGATGACCTGGTCCACCAGGGGCAGTTTTTCATCCTGGAACTTTTTTTTGATGTTTTCCTTGACGATGTCCGGGTTATCCCGGACAAATTTGATGTCTAGCATACGTTTTTACTCCTCAAATTGGTTTCTTTCTCTCTCAGGCTATTTTTTGGCTGCTGCCGCCTTTTTCCGTTCGTCCCGGGGGTTGATATAATTGCCGGTCTGTCCCAGCAGGGTGGCCAGCAGGCACAGGACGATGACCATATACCAACACCGGTCCCCGTAGTACATGGAGAGGGCCATAGCGCTGAGAATGGCCGGCACCAGCCCCACGTCGAAAACCACCCAAAGCACCCCGGCGCTTTTGTAGCGCTGAAGGTACTCAAGCGCGACGCTCGTTGGAATGGCGAGAAGTGCAATCACCCCAACACACAGCAGAAGGGGAGCAAAGATGGCCTTCAACACATTCCAGACCCACAGCACGCCGTCATCGGAGAAGGAAAAGCTCCCTTCTACGGCACCGATGCGGGCCACCGCCGCCTGAACGGCGCCGCCCAGCACCTGGAGCAGGGGAATCACGATCAGCGTCATTCCTCCGTCTGCCAGCTTCCTCACCCAGCCGGTGACGGCCTTCTGTTTTTGGAAGAAGTGCAGGGTCAGTGCGGAGGCGGTACACAGGCCGTAAACCACCAGGTAAAGCTCCATCCAGGTGTGAACCACAGCCCCGGTGGAGGCCTCTATCCCCAGCACGTTGGCGCAGAAGGTGGTGGGCCAGCTGTTGGCCAGAATGCTTTCCCACAGATCGGCGAAGCCCGCCGACAGGGTTTCCAAATTCATGGGCTTCACCCGCCTTTCCGGGGCAGCAGCTTCATGGCGTCCAATAGATCGTTCAGGTCGTCCACGCCGTAGAATTCCAGCTCCAGCTTACCCTTCCGCTTGCCCTGGGTGATTTTCACCCGGCGGCCCAGCAGGTCCGCCAGGTCTTTGGCAGCCAGGGCGGCGTAGTCCACCGTCAGCTCGTCCCTGGGCGTTTCCGGCGGGGGTGCCTTCTCCTGCTGCTCCCGGAGTTTGCCGGCCAACTGTTCCGCCTCCCGGACGCTTAGGCCCCGCTTGTCGATCTCCTCCGCCAGGCGGTTCTGGGCGGTCAGGTCGCTGACGCTGAGGACGGCTCTGGCGTGACCGGCGGACAACCTGCCGTCCTCCACCATGGCCTGGAGGTTGTCCGCCAGACCCAGCAGACGGACGGCGTTGGCCACGGTGCTGCGGCTCTTGCCCACCCGGGCGGCCACCTGCTCCTGGGTCATGCCGTACTCCTTCATCAGGGTTTCATAGCCCTGGGCCTCCTCCATGGCATTCAGGTCCTCCCGCTGGAGATTTTCGATGAGGCCCAGCTCCATCGTCTCCCGGTCGTCCGCCTCCAGCACCAGCACAGGGACTTCCTCCAGCCCCGCCTCTCTGGCGGCCCGCCAGCGGCGTTCGCCGGAGATGATCTGATAGTAGCCGGAGGCCATTTGCCGGACGTTGATGGGCTGCAAAATGCCGTGCTCCCGGATGGAGTCCGCCAGGTCGCTGAGGCTCTCACTGTCGAACATCTTCCGGGGCTGGGCGGCGTTGGGCTGCACCTTGGCGATGGGCAGTTTCAGGACGCCGGACTGCTCCGGCTCGGTGCTGCCATCCCCCAGGAGGGCGTCCAATCCCCGGCCCCGGGGCTGATCGTCCAGACCCCGGCCCAGGCCGAAGCTCTCGCTTCGTTTTGTCATTCTTCCACGCTCCTTTCTCTTTATTTTTTGACAGGAGAGGGGGAGGCCCTCTCCCGGTTGTTTCACGTGAAACACGGCAGCTTTCTGATTCAGTATTGCCATGTTTCACGTGAAACAAACTGTGGCCTGTTTCCTTGTATCCCACAATGTTCTTGTGAAACATGAAGGTACATTCAAAATCTCATGTTTCACGTAAAACAGCAGGATGTACTTCCTGGGACCCGTGTTTCACGTGAAACACTCAGGAATTCTGCCGCAGCACCTCGTCTGCCAGCCGCCGATAGGCGTCCGCCCCTTTGCTGAACCGGTCATAGGCAATGACAGGCTTGCCGTGGCTGGGGGCTTCGGACAGCCGCACATTCCGGGGAATCACGGTGGCATACACCTTGCCGGGAAAGTGGTGTTTGACCTCCTCCGCCACCTGGAGAGACAGATTGGTGCGTCCATCATACATGGTCAGCAGCACGCCCTCCACGGAGATTTTTCGGTTCAGACGTTTTTTCACTGCCCGGAGGGTGCCCAGCAGGTCGCTGAGTCCTTCCAGCGCGTAATACTCGCACTGCACCGGAATCAATACACTATCCGCCGCGCACAGGCCGTTCAGGGTCAGCAGCTCCAGGGAAGGGGGGCAGTCGATAAGGATAAAGTCATAGCCGTCCTCGATCTGGTTCAGGGCATTGTCCAAGAGATGCTCCCGGTGGGGGCGGTCGATCATCTCAATCCCCGCGCCGGCCAGAGCCTTGTTGGAGGCCAGCACATCGCACCACTTGGTTTTCACGATGCCGCGCTTTGGATCTGCGCCGCTGATGAGGATGTCATAGATGTTCACCGGCACGCTGTTCTTATCCACGCCAAGACCGGAAGTGGCGTTGGCCTGAGGATCAAAGTCGCAGAGCAGTACCCGCTGGCCCTTTTGAGCCAGGGTGGCGGAGAGGTTCACCGCCGTGGTGGTCTTGCCCACGCCGCCTTTTTGGTTTGCAATCACGATTCGTTTTGCCATTTTGCCATGTCCTCCGGTGGGTATGTCAGAATGATGCGATGATAACATCATTATAGCAGAAAACTTTGCTTTTTCAACCTCTGAATGAAAAAAAGATAGCGATACGCCGTGAAACGCTGGAACATTTTTGCGGGTAAATGGCGGATAGGTGGGTAATGGCCTCCCCATAGA
>JAJQHT010000208.1:0-736 GCA_021199595.1 Oscillospiraceae bacterium | reverse complement strand
GCAGCGTCAGATGTTTATAATAGACATCTATATTATAGCAGAAAGATACACTTTTGCAACCTCTGAATGAAAAAAAGATGGAGAAAACACTGAAAATGTGGAATAATTTTGGGAGAAGGGCTCCACACAACAGGGGAAGCGGGCGTCTATCGCCGCAAAAAAAGTTTGAAAATTTCCACAAACCCCTTGACAGGTGGGGGAAGGCGTGGTATAGTATCAGTGTGAGTTAGATGAGCCTAACCAAAACAGCAGGTGAGGCTTTTCCAAATCAAACAAGGTTAGTCATTTCTAACCAAAGGAGGTTGACCAACATGTGCCTGGAACAATCGCTGGTGAATCACTGCTCGCCCACTCTGGCCGGAATCAAGGTGGCCAGCCTGTACCGATTCCTTATGGAGGACCAGCAGACATTCGCCAGGGAGTACAAATGCCTGTGGCAAACGCTGAGCCGGCAGGGTCTGGAGCTGGTGATTTTGAAGGGGTGCCGGGAGCAGGGAGCCTTCCTGCTGTATGTGTACCGTCCGGCGGAGCTGGAAAAGCTGCTGGCGGAAGGGGAGGCGGCGGCCTACCTGACCCGGCTGGGCTACGACCTGACCGGGGGGCTGCGGCAGACACTGTGCCAGCTGGTGGGCCGGGTCTGCTTCCAGAAGACCTTTCCTCATGAGATCGGGCTGTTCCTGGGCTATCCCCTGGAGGATGTTCAGGGCTTCGTGGAGCATCAGGGCCAGAATTACAC
>JAJQHT010000013.1 GCA_021199595.1 Oscillospiraceae bacterium | reverse complement strand
CCTTCTATACCTTCCAGACGCTGTCCTACGTCATCGACGTATATCGCGGTACCATCCAGGCCGAGCACCATTTCGGATATTACGCGCTGTTCGTCTCCTACTTCCCGCAGCTTGTGGCGGGGCCTATCGAGCGGCCGCAGAACCTTCTGCCCCAGCTCAAGGCGGAGCATCATTTTCAAAAGGACAACTTCCACGCCGGAATGAAAACGCTCATCGCGGGCTTTTTCAAAAAGGTAGTGGTGGCCGACCAGCTTGCCACCTATGTGGTCGCGGTATATTCAGACCCCTCCGCCGCCACGGCCCCGGCCATCATCCTCGCGACGGTCATGTTCTCGTTCCAGGTATACTGCGATTTCTCCGGCTATACGGACATCGCCGTGGGCTGCGCCCGCATCATGGGCGTGAAGCTGACGCAGAACTTCAACCTCCCCTACTCCTCCCGGAGCTGCCATGAATTTTGGGAGCGCTGGCACATCAGCCTCACAAGCTGGTTCCAGGACTATGTGTTCTATCCCCTGGCTATGAACAAAAAGCTCACACGCTTTGCCCGCAAGGTCGGCAAGAAGCTCAAAAAACCCCGCTTTGGCTCCCTGTTCCCGCCCTGCGTGGCTCTGTTCATCACCTTCCTCCTCTCCGGCCTGTGGCACGGGGCGGCCTGGACCTATGTGCTGTGGGGCGCTATTCACGGGCTGTATCAGGTCATTGAGCGCGTCACCGAGCGAGGCCGGGAACGGCTTCAGGACAAGCTCCATATAAACCGGGAGAGCAGGCTTTTCGCCTTCTGGCAGATGGCAGTGGTATTCGTCCTGTGCAGCTTCGCGCTGATATTCTTCCGGGCAAACTCCGTGTCTGACCTGGGCATCCTGCTGAAAAATCTCTTCACCAACTGGACGTTCCGGGGCACCTTCGGCCTGCTTGGCATGGACTGGGTGGACGCAGGCATCACCGTCGCAAGCCTCGTTATTATGACTCTGATAGACCGCATCTTCGTCCACGACTGGCCTGTCCGCCGCCCGGCGGGCGGCTCGCTCGTGACGGCGGAGGTCAGCGCGTTTCTGCTGCTGGCCGTCGCCGCATCCTGGCTCCTGCTTCTGGCTGGGGACGGGGCCTCCGCTTTCATCTACTTCCAATTCTGACACTAAGGAGAACGAATGAGCAAAACACTGAAAATCATGATCGCCGTCCTCCTGGTGCTGGCGTTGGGCCTTTTCGTGGTGGTGGCAACCATTCTGATTCTGCCGGAGCAGTTCGACCACCTGTATCTGGGTGAGCTGGCGGATAAATACCTTCGCCTCCGCACGGTGGACGCGACGGAGGAAAACAAGGTTATCGTCATCGGCGGCAGCAGCGTGGCCTTTGGCATCAACAGTAAGCTTATGGAGGACTATCTGGGTATGCCGGTGGTGAACTTTGGCCTGTACGGGCCGCTTGGCACCACGGTCATGATGGATCTGACCCGCGGCTATATAAACGAGGGGGACATTATCGTCCTCGCCCCGGAGACTGACGCCCAGACTATGTCCATGTACTTCAACGGCGAAATCATGTGGGAGTGCATAGACAGCGATTTCACCATGCTCTTCAAGATTCGCCCCCACAACTGGGGCGATATGCTGGGCAGCTTCTGGTCATACGCCACGCAGAAGCTGAACTTCTACCGCTTCGGCAAGCCGGAGCCGGACGGCGTATATGACCACGACTCCTTCAACGAATACGGAGACCTCATCTACACCCGTGAGGAGCCAATCATGGACGACTGGTACGACACGGAGGTGCTGGTTGACCTCGACACCTCCATTGTGGAGGATGAGTTCATCGACTATGTGAACGAATATATCGCCTACTGCGAGAGCCAGGGGGCCACGGTGTATTACTCCTGGCCGCCCATGAACGAGCTGGCCGTCCAGCAGGACGAGGAGGGTGTGCTGGCCTTTGCCACCTATATCCGCGAAAATATCAACTGCCAGATTATCTCCGACATTACGGACTATATTATGGACGCCGGGTATTTCTATGACACCAACTATCACCTCACGGACAGGGGCGCCATCGTCCACACCACCCGGCTAATACAGGATTTGGTAAACGTCATCTCTGACGGCGAGCTTGTTTCCATCGAGCAGCCCGCGCCGCCCCAGCGGGGCGACGGTTCCGGCGAGCCTACCGGCGAGATCGAGGACGCGGACGCTGTGGAACCAGAGGAGACGGAGACAGAGGAGACGGAAGACGCCGAGGCAACGCCCACACCCACCCCGGAGGTGGAGGAGACCGGCTCCAGCGAGGACGCGGAATACTTCATCGCGGAAGCCTATTCCGGCGGGGACGGCCTTATCCTCACCGGCGTGACCGACGAGGGCAAGCAGCAGGACACCCTGGAGGTTCCCTGGGAAATCGACGGGGAAAAGGTGCTGGCCATCGACGAGGGATGTTTCGACGGCTGCCAGGTCAAGAGCATCTATATTCAGTCCAACATCGAGCGAATTATGGCCGGCGCATTCGGCACGACCACCAGCCTGACGGGTATCTACATCGACGCCCAGGGCGGCGGCATTCTCGTCCCCTGGACGGGCCTGCTGGACGGTGCGCCCAGCCGCGCCAGGATATACGTCTCCCAGGCAAACTACGGCTCCTTTATCGCGGACTACTTCTGGGGGAACTATAACGACCGCATTTCCATCGAGTAAAATTTCCCTTTATACGAACTGCGGCGGGTCTTTTGCTCTATGAGCTTCGTCGGCCCGCCTCGTCATAGGTCAAAATCCCTCGCCCTGCATGATTTGGGTTAGGATATTTTTAGTCCTTCCCTCCTCTCTTTTGTGCAGATTCCTTAAATTTTCGGGGGAATTTGGTGTATTTTTTCCACCACTTTCCTCCGCTCCGGCTATTGACATTTTTTCGGAAGTTGTCTATAATACTTTCGTAATTTAAAGAAGGAGTATCCTTTATGAACCGCTTTTCTTCCGCTTATTATTACTTTACCTATTACTTTTTCAAAAGGTAATAGCGTTTTGTGTTGCGGAAAAGCGAAAACCAACAAAAGCCAACAGGCTGTGCAGCACGAACCGGCTGCACAGCCTTTTCTTTTTGCGGCGCGGCCGGAAAGTGCAAACAAGAAAAAAATATCTTAAAGGAGTTACATTCACCATGATCACAGTTTTGAAGCCCAACGTCACCACCGAACAGCGCGACCACCTGATAGACTGGCTGGAAAAGCAGAAGGTGCAGGTTCACATCTCCGAGGGCAGCGAGTACACCGTCCTGGGCCTGGTGGGCGACACCGCCCACATCGACATGGATCTGCTGGCCAGCCTGGACATCGTCCAGTCCGTGAAGCGCGTCAGCGAGCCGTTCAAAAAATGCAACCGCAAGTTCCACCCGGACGACTCCGTCATCGAGGCGGGCGGCGTAAAAATAGGCGGCAAGAATAATTTCTGCGTCATCGCCGGCCCCTGCTCCGTGGAGACCAGGGAACAGATTATCGGCGTGGCCCAGGCCGTGAAGGACAGCGGCGCGGACATTCTGCGCGGCGGCGCGTTCAAGCCCCGCACCAGCCCCTATGACTTCCAGGGCCTGCACGGGGAGGGCCTGCTCCTCCTCAGCGAGGCGAAAAAGGCCACGGGCCTGCCCATCATCACGGAGCTGATGGATATGAAGGACTTCGACCTGTTCGAGGACGTGGACATCATCCAGGTGGGCGCACGGAATATGCAGAACTTCGAGATGCTCAAGGCCCTGGGCCGCACCAACAAGACCATTCTTCTCACGCGCGGCCTTGCGAACAACCTGAAGGAGCTTCTCATGAGCGCGGAATACATCATGGCCGGCGGCAACAATAACGTCATTCTCTGCGAGCGCG
>JAJQHT010000260.1 GCA_021199595.1 Oscillospiraceae bacterium | reverse complement strand
GCGTGGTCATTATCGGCGGATAAGCGCCGAACAGCAAAAATACGCGCCCCTCTGCTGGCCTTTTTGGGGTCGCCGGAGGGGCGTTTTCTGTGAAGGTGGGAACGGAAAGACTGTTTATTCCAAATTGGAAAAACAAAAATGTGAAACGGTAATTTCACTTTTTTAGATGTTAATTGTATAATTATCAATATGGTACCAGCCCTAAAAGTGGAAATTGAACCCATCAGGAGGTAATGTGAAAATGAGAAAGATATTGGCGATTTGTTTAAGCTTGATTCTTATGCTGTCCCTGTGTGTTGGCTGCGGCTCCTCCGGCAGTGACAGCGCGTCTGATGATAGTAACGGCGTGCTGACTGTTGGAATGGATGCGGAGCCGACCACGCTGGATCCTGGCGAGCTGACCTTTGAAAACGGACTATATATCTCCATGTTTCTATATGATGTCCTGTGGTATCAGCCCTATGGCAGCAACGACCTGGAATACCGTCTGGCCACCGGCTATGAGTGGACGGACGAGCTGGAGCTGACAATCACCCTGCGGGATGGCTGCACATTCTCCAACGGAGAACCCATCGATGCGGAGGCGGTGCTGGCCAGCCTGGCGCGGGCAGCGGAAAGCATCTCCGGCTCCAGCCGCGTACAAAACATTGATTTTAGCAGCAGCTATGCTGCCGATGATACAACGGTAGTGCTGGTTCTCAGCTACTATGATGCCTGCACAATCGAGAATCTTGGCAACGGCGGCGCGGCCATTGTGGATGTGAATTGCACGGATTACACCGCGCCGGTGTGTTCCGGGCCGTACATAGTAGGCAGCTTTGCCACTGGCGAAGGCCTCGTTATGGTAAAGAATGAAAACTATTGGGATGCAGCAAACATTGTGTATGATGAGATCGATGTGGAATATCTGTCCGACGAGACGACTCGCCTTCTGGAATTTGAGAATGGAACATATGATCTGGTATTTCTGACAGATTCCGGCAACATTGAGGAGGTATCAGCGCTGGATGGTGTCACGACGGCGAAGCTGAATACGCAGTCAATAACCGGAATCAACCTAAACGTTACCCAGTCCGACGTGCTGGCTGACCAGAATGTCCGCCTCGCCATAGCTTATGCTATTGACAAGGAGAGCATTGTAAATCTTTATTGCGGCAGTGCTTACAACGTGGCAGACTCGATCCTGCCTTCTACCAACTGGGCTTATCAGCCGATGAACTACACTTATGACCCGGAGCTCGCGGCAGAATATCTGGCGGCAGCCGGGTATGACGAAAGCAACCGCTTCTCCTTTACCGCCCGCATTATTGATGTTGGAGCCAACATGGAGATTGCTACGGCCATCCAGGCCTATCTCGCAGAAATAGGCATCGACATGGCTATTGACTCCGGCGATACGATGTCGGTCATCAGCGATATGATTGCGGGGAACGTGGTGTTTGGTCTTCAAACCTATACCGGGGTCAGCGATCCCGCAGGTGTTTTAAATGCGCGGGTATCCACGGCCTTTGCCGATATGTCCAAGTTCTATTCGGAGACTACAGGAAAGGGCGACGCGGCCATTCAGCAGCTTTTGGATGATGCGGAGTTTATACAGATGGATGAAGCAGAGCGGGGCAGCTATTATATTTCACTTCAGGCCGCCTGCGCCGAGTTCTGCTCCTTCATTCCGCTGTACGAAGGCTTCTCCTTCTATGCAGTGCAGAATGGAGTCGCGGATGTTACGGCATCCTGTACCTCTGAGGGTTTCCTGACAGGTTATCATTTGGGGTAAAAAATCCTTGAGGGGGTGAGCGAATTATCCTCACCCCCTTTCGCTTTGCAGAAAGGAGGAGGAGCGTGTCTCGCTACATATGGCATCGGATTCTAATGCTGATCCCGGTACTCATTGGTGTGGTTGTAGTGGTTTTTACAATAAACTATTTTTCCACTGTGAGCCCGGCTATTGCCCTTTTAGGTGGCAACGCAACGCCGGAAAACATTGTCGCGAAGGAACATGAGCTGGGCCTTGACAGGCCCTATTTTGTGCAGCTTGGGAGCTATTTCTGGGGACTGATTTCCCGCGGAGACCTGGGAACCAGCTATACCTACAATGTCAGCGTATGGAGCCTGGTGGCGCCGCGCATTAAGGTGACGTTTATCATCGGCTTTTTTGGAACACTGTTTTCTGTGGTCATTGGCGTACCGCTTGGTATGCTGGCTGCCATCAAGCAAAATACGCTTTGGGACTATTCCGCCACAACGTTAGCGGTTGTCATGGCGGCATTTCCGCCGTTTTGGCTGTGTCTTCTTTTGATGCTGTTTTTCTCGGTAAAGCTGGGCTGGCTTCCCATTTCCGGGATAAAAACATGGAAGGGATATATTTTGCCGATCATTGCTTCCGGCGTGGTGCCAGTTGGTATGACCATGCGTATGACTCGCTCTTCCATATTGGAGGTCATACGCCAGGACTATATACGCACGGCCCGCGCCAAGGGTGTGAAGGAGAAAACGGTGATATGGAAGCATGTCATGAAAAACGCTCTGATCCCCGTTGTGACCGTTGTAGGCATGAGCCTGGGGTTTTCGCTGACCGGGTCAATCATTTGCGAGACCATCTTCAACGTTCCCGGCCTGGGCCTGCTTATGAATACGTCTATCAGCCAACGGGATTTTATCACCACGCAAAGCTGTGTGCTGATTGCGGCGTTTATCGTTTCCAGCATGACGCTAATTACAGATATTGTGTATGCCTTTGTTGACCCGCGTATTAAGGCGCAGTACAGATCCTATGGAAAGCGTCACGTAAAGGGGGAAAGGACATGAGTAAACGGCAAACTCAGTCATCCCTGAGAATACAGCGATTCTGCAAAAACAAGGCCGCTGTTGTGGGAACAATCTTTATTGTGCTACTGATATTTGGGGCCATATTTGCGGATCATCTCACACCGTATGCGTATGACAAGCAGGACTTGGCCGGAGCGTTTCAATATCCAAGCTGGCAGCATCTTTTGGGTACAGATCAGTACGGGAGAGATATATTCACTCGTATTCTGCGCGGCGGTCGGGTGAGCCTGCTGGGCTCTGTAATGGCGGTGGCCGGCAGCACCGTTGTGGCGGTAATACTGGGCGCGATTGCCGGCTATTTCGGCGGTCGGGTGGATAACGTTATTATGCGTGTGATGGACGTGTTTATTTCCATTCCCGGTCTTTTGCTGTCCATGACTGTTTCTGCAGCTCTTGGCACAGGCCTTGTCAACACGGCAATCGCCCTGGGGATAAGCTCCGTTGCGCCTTTGGCCCGACAGCTCCGATCCTCCGTCATGCTGATGAAGGATCAGGAGTTTATTGAGGCGTCCAAGGCTTTTGGAGCTTCTAATGCAAATATTATTTTCCATCATGTCGTTCCCAATACGCTCGCGCCGCTGATTGTGCAGATCAGCCTCCGGCTGGGAGATACCATTGTGGCAATTGCTGGGCTGTCCTTTCTGGGACTGGGCGTGCAGCCACCTACGCCGGAGTGGGGAAATATGCTGGCCGATGGACAAAAGTACATCCGGGAGTTCTGGCCCATGATTACCTTCCCAGGACTTGCGATTATGCTGACGATGCTGGGGTTCAACCTGATGGGCGACGGACTGCGTGACGCGCTGGATCCCCGGATGAAGAGGTAATAAAAAATGAGCTTACTGGAAATCAATGATCTCGTTATTGAATTTCGCACAGACACCGGCGTTGTTCATGCGGTCAATGGACTGGATTTGTCCATTGACGAGGGCGAGACGCTGGGCCTGGGGGGAGAGACGGGCGCAGTAAAAACCACGACTGCGCTGAGTGTGCTCGGACTTGTCCCCTCTCCGCCCGGACATATTCTTTCAGCGACCATCCGATACAAGGGCGAGGAAATAT
>JAJQHT010000173.1 GCA_021199595.1 Oscillospiraceae bacterium | reverse complement strand
CTCCCGCGATTTGCGTTTGTTTTTTACTCCTCCGTTGCGGCGCTGGCGCCTCTGCGGCGGCGGCGCTGACGGCCCTCGGCGGGGCCGGCGGCGGGGGTGGCGCTCTGGTAGCACTCCTGGGTAGCGCAGCGCTTGCGCCGGTGGTTATTCCACTCGATTGTGTTGTTCTCCAGGCTCCAGAGGATGTTGCCCGCGGCCTCGGCAGAGATTTCGCAGCCGGGGGTGGTGATAATCACGTTGCAGATCTCACGCACCAGCTCCAGGTCGTCGTCCTCCGCGTTGCCGGTGGTCAAATCGGTCAAAATCTGCGTGAGCTGGGTCATGCCGTCCCGGCCCATGACGTTTTTGCCGTCCGAACCCTCGCGGGTGTTCTTGGCGATATCCAGCGCCCACTTCACAGGGCACATACCCGGCTGAAGGGTGTCCCTGGAGGGGATGGTATAGGAATTTTCTTCTTGATACATTTCTCCCGGCCTCCTTATTTGATGGAATACTCAGTCCACAGGCGGTTTTGCTTGATCTCGCGGCGCAAATCGCACTGGAGACAGCGCTGGGCCTCGCAGCCGGCCTGCTGGCAGGTATAGGTGGTGAAGACGGACTGATCCGGGTTCGCGAGACGCTCCTCCGGAGTGAGCAGATCCATTTCCACGCGGGGCAGCTTGGCGAAGTCCTCCACCTTGCCGATAGCAGGGTTCAGGGTGCGCTCCACCAGTGTCTCGTCAATCTGGCCGTCGCCGCCAAGATACTGGTCAACGATGGGCACGACCTCACGCGCCTGCGCGATGGCCTTGATGACGAAGCTGATGCCGGTGATAACGTCGCCAGCGGCGAACACGCCGTCCAGGCTGGTGATATGCTCGGGCTTGCCGTTCGCGGGGTTGATGGGGAAGCCGCGGGACAGGTCGATGCCGAAGTTTTCAAAGTCGTCCAGGCCAGGGCGCTGGCCGGTGGCGAAGATGACGGAGTCGCAGGGGATGACCATCTGGCTGCCCTCCTCCGCCACCTCGGTGACGCGGCCCGTGGCCTTGTCGTAGGTAGAAGAGATAACGGTATGTACCCGCAGGCCGGTGACCTGGTCGGGCGTGCCCTCGATGGCCTCGAAGGAACGGCCGGGGAAGGAGATGATGCCCTCCTCGCGGCCCTGCACCTGATCCTCCTCGTCGGCGAGGATCTTGTCGCCCTTTTCGAGGCAGGCCAGGTTCACGGTGAGGCCCTTGCGGACAAGGGTACGGGCGCAGTCATAGCCCACGGAGCCGGCGCCGATGATGCAGACGGTCTTGCCGAGCTTCTCCATGCTCTCCCCGGCGTGAATCTCCGCCAGGATGTCGATGGCGCAGTAGACCTGCTTGAAGTCAGAGCCGGGGATGGGCAGCTTCTTGCCCTTGGACACGCCGGCGGCAATCAGCACCGCGTCGTAGTCCTTTTTCAGGGCCGCCACGTCGGAGATCTCGCAGTTGCACTCATAGTCCACGCCGGAGTCCACGATGTACTGAAGCTCCTCCTGCACTGCCTCCAGGGGCAGACGATAGGAGGGCATACCGCTGGTCATGGGTCCGCCGAGCTGCGGGCGCTTTTCAAAGACCTTCACGTCGTGGCCGAGCTTATTGAGGTAATAGGCAGCGGTCATGCCGCAGGGGCCGCCGCCGATAACGGCGACCTTCTTGCCCGTGCGGGGCTTGTGGAAGCCCTTGGTCTTCCAGGTCTGCTCCTTGTCGTTTTCGACGGCAAAGCGCTTCAAATCGCGGATGGCGAGCGGCTCGCCCAGGGCCTTGTGCTTGCACCCGGTCTCGCACAGGTGGTTGCAGATGTAGCCGAGGGTGTGGGGGAAGGTGACCTTCTCCCGGATGATGCCGACCGCGTCGGTATAGCGGCCTTCCTTCACCGCCCGGATATAGGCGGGGATGTCGATATGAGCGGGGCACTCCACCTGGCAGGGCACGATGCTCTGCTCGGCGGGCACATCGGCCCGGAACAGACCCTCCATATCGGTCAGCGCGCCGGTGGGGCACACGGCCACGCAGGCGGAGCAGAAGCGGCAGCCCGCCTCCGCCAGAGGAACGTCGCCCTCCGTGCCGATGTAGGTCTCGCCGTTTTTCTTGTTGTACTGCAAAATGCCAACCTCGCGCAGATCCCGGCAGGCCCGCACGCAGCGGCCGCACTGGATGCAGCGCTCCATCTCACGGCTGACGATGGGGTTCACGGTGTTGATGTTGTTGCAGTTTTTGATAACATGATGCATCCGGGCGTGAACCACGCTCAGATACTGCATCAGAGTTTGCAGCTCGCACTTGCCGAACCGCTTGCAGCCGGTGCAGTCATGGGGATGGCCGGCCAGCATAAGCTCCATGGCCACCCGGCGGCGGTGCATCAGATCGTCGCTCTTGGTCGTGACGCGCATCCCCTCCTGCACTTTCAGCTCGCAGGAGCAAACGGCGCCCTCCTTCCCTTCCACATTCACCACGCACAGCTTGCAGTTGGACTGCACCGGCAAATCAGGATGGGAACACAGATGAGGGATATAGATGTCCGCAGCCAGGGCCGCGTCCAACACGGACTGCCCCTCAACGGCTTCTATTTCCCGCCCGTCGATATACAGTTTCACCATAGTTCATGACACCTCATGCTTTATTTCTGACAACTTTATATTAACATAGAAATCGCCACAATGGTAGACATTTTTTATAATTATTTTCTTCACATATTGAAAATTTTTTCATATGGGCTTCCATTCCGGGCGCTGATACGGATATTTCTTGAAAATCCCCCTCCATACTGGTATAATAAGTCCGTTCACCTTGTTGATTGGGAGGATTTTTGAATGGACAGGACGAAGGTTTCCGCGCTGTATGCCGATTCCGGCGCATTTGCCGATATTGGGGACATAACCGTTTGCGGCTGGGCCAGAACCATACGGGATCAGAAAAATTTCGGCTTCATCGACTTAAACGACGGCAGCGCCTTCAAGGGCGTGCAGGTCGTGTTCGAGCGGGCCGTTTTGGATAATTACGATGAGATCGCCAAGCTGAACGTGGGGGCGGCTCTGATCGTCACCGGGCCGCTGGTGCTGACGCCGGAGGCCAAGCAGCCCTTTGAGATAAAGGCCAAGACCATCCAGGTAGAGGGCGTTTCCGCCCCGGACTACCCCCTGCAAAAGAAGCGCCACACGGTCGAGTATCTTCGCACCATCCAGCATCTGCGGCCTAGGACGAACCTCTTTTCCGCCGTGTTCCGGGTGCGCTCCGTTGCGGCGCAGGCGGTTCACACCTTCTTCCAGGAGCGCGGCTTTGTGTACGTCCACACGCCTATCATCACCGGCTCGGACTGCGAGGGCGCGGGCGAGATGTTCCGCGTGACGAGCCTGGATATAAACGACCCTCCCCGGAAAGAGGATGGCACCGTGGACGACAGCCAGGACTTCTTCGGCAAGGAGACGAACCTGACCGTCTCCGGCCAGCTGAACGCGGAAAACTTCGCCATGGCCTTCGGGGACGTGTACACCTTCGGCCCCACTTTCCGGGCGGAAAATTCCAACACCCAGCGCCACGCGGCGGAGTTTTGGATGATCGAGCCGGAAATGGCCTTCTGCGATCTGGAGGGCGATTTGGCGTGCATGGAGGACATGGTGAAATTCATCATCCGCACCGCGCTGGAAAAATGCCCGCAGGAGATGGAATTTTTCAACAGCTTCGTAGACAAGGGCCTGCTGGCCCGGCTGGAGCACGTGGCCGGGAGCGATTTTGGCCGCGTGACCTATACGGAGGCGGTGGAGCTGCTGCAAAAATCCGGGGCGGACTTCAAGTTCCCTGTGAAGTGGGGCATCGACCTGCAAACGGAGCATGAGCGCTATCTCACTGAGCAGATATTCAAAAAGCCCCTGTTCGTCACGGACTATCCCAAGGAGATCAAGGCGTTTTATATGCGCCTGAAC
>JAJQHT010000248.1 GCA_021199595.1 Oscillospiraceae bacterium | reverse complement strand
GTATACCTGCGGCGGCGCGGCTTTTCCGTGCGGGCCTTCCTGGTGGGAGAGCGGCGGAAAACGCCCCCGGACTCCCGGGCCCTGGAGCAGCGCCTGACGGAGGCCGGCGGCGCGCTGGAGCCGTTCGTGCCGGGGGATGCGGACATCGAGGCCGCCGCGAAGGGGGCGGACGTGCTGATAGACGCCCTGTTCGGCGTGGGGCTGAGCCGCCCCGTGGCCGGGGACGCGCTGGAGGCGGTGCGGCTGATGAACCGCTCCGGCAGACCCGTGGTGTCTGCGGACATCGCGAGCGGCGTCAGCGCTGATACGGGGGCCATATTGGGCGAGGCGGTCAAGGCCGCCTGCACGGTCACGTTTTCCATGGCAAAGCCCGGCCACTTCATCGAGCCGGGGAGCGAGTGCGCGGGCCGGGTCGAGACAGAGGACATTGGCATTCCGCCGGATATTTTGGAACGGGCCGCCTGCGGCATCCAGGTGATTCAGCCCGGTGATTTGACCCTGCCGAAGCGCGCCCCCCTGACACATAAGGGGGATTACGGAAAGCTGCTGGTCGTCGGCGGCTGCGTGGGCTATACGGGCGCGCCGACCCTCTGCGCCAGAGCCGCCGTCATTGCCGGCGTGGGACTGGTATATTTGGGCGTGCCGTCGGATATATATGAAATAACCGCCGTGAAAAACGACGAGGCCATGCCCTTCCCCCTGGCGGGCGACGGACGGGGCCGGGTAAGCCCCCGGGCGCTGCCGGTGATAGAGGAGCGGTTGACCAAGTGCAACGTCTGCGTGATTGGCCCCGGCCTTGGCCGGAGCGAGGGAACGGCTGCCGTGGTGGCGGATGTGCTGCGGGAGGCGGCTATCCCGGTCGTAGCGGATGCGGACGCGCTCTGGGCCATCGGGCAGGATTTGTCCCTGCTGGACGGGGCGAAGGCCCCGGTGGTCATCACGCCGCACGAGGGGGAGTTTGCCCGGCTCCTGGGCCGGGAGGTGAGAGACCGCCTGACGGACGCCATGGAGTTTTCCAAGGCCCACCACTGCGCCGTTGTGCTCAAGGGCCACCGCACGGTCTGCACCTTCCCGGACGGACAGGGGGCCGTTATCGCGGCGGGCAATCCCGGCATGGCCTCCGGCGGCACGGGGGATGTGCTGGCCGGCATCATCGGGGGCCTCATGGGGCAGATGACACCCCGCCAGGCCATCCTTACCGCCTGCTGGCTCCACGCCAGGGCGGGGGATCTGGCCGCCGCCGAGAGGGGGGAGTACGCCGTCACCGCGAGTAGCATCCTTGATTGGCTGCCTGCGGCGGAACAGGAGATCATACAGCAATAATCATTGCAAAGGAGCGTAGAATCCATGCGGAGAGCGACACTTTCCGCACTAATGATAATCCTTCTGCTCCTCCCCGGCTGTGGGGAGCGGGAGGAACGGTTGGAAAAGAACTTCAGCCAGTTCCGGGAGGATGTGACCCTGGCGCAGGAGATAACCCTGGAGGCGGAGCTGACCGCCAATTACGGCGGCACGGCGGCGAGCTATACCCTGTCCGCCGTCTATGACGGCCAGCAGACGGAGATAGAGGTTCTGTCTCCCGACATAATTGCCGGTGTGAAGGCCACGGTCCTGCGGGGGGAGACCACCATCTCCTATGAAAACGTCCTGCTGGGGGCCGGTGCCGTGGATGAGGAGGGCCTGACCCCGGTGTCCGCCATCCCGGTGATGCTGGACGCCATGGCCAGCGGCTATACGGAGCTTCTCTGGTGGGAGGGGGACTACATCGTGGCCCGCCTGTATGTAGGGGAGCAGTCCGTCCTGACCCTGTGGCTGGATAAGGACAGCCTGACCCCTGTTTCCGGCGAGATCGCCACGGAGGGAGAGACGGTCATTACCTGCTCATTTATCCAATGGGCAATAACATAACATAAGCTAGAATGTCCGCAAAGGAGAGAAAAAATGGACGACATGAAAAAACGCACCTGGGCGGAGGTGAGCCTGGGAGCCATTGAACACAATTATCGGGCCATGCGGGCCAGATTACAGCCCGGCTGCCGGTTTCTGGGCGTGGTGAAGGCCAATTCCTACGGCCACGGGGCGGAGCAGGTGTCGCATCTGCTGGAGGGCCTCGGCTGCGAGTATCTGGCCGTGGCCTGCCTGGATGAGGCGGTGGCCCTCCGCCGCCAGGGGATAAAGCTGCCCATCCTGATTTTGGGCTATACACCGCCGGAATATGCGCAGGTGCTGGCGGATCATGACATTACCCAGGCGGTAGGCAGCCTGGAGGCGGCCCAGGCGTTCAGCGCGGCGCTGGCCGGGACGGGCAAGACCCTGAAGGTGCATCTCAAGCTGGAGACCGGCATGGGCCGGACAGGGTTCCGGGCCTATGGAGAGGCTGACCTGTCCGCCCCCGCGAAGGCCGTCCTGCTGCCCAATCTGGAGGCGGAGGGGATATTTACCCACTTCTGCGTCTCCGACGGAGATGAGGGCGTGCGGGACTTCACACACGTCCAGTTTCAGCGCTTCAAGGACGCCGTCTCCTCTGTGGAGAGGGAGACGGGCCGGAAATTCCAGATTCGCCACTGCACCAATTCCGGGGCCATGCTGTCCTTCCCGGAGACATACATGGACATGGTGCGCCCCGGCGTCGCCCTGTACGGCCTGTATCCCGGCCCGGACAAGGGCGGCATCGACCTGATCCCCGCCATGGAGCTGAAAACCCGCGTGGCCTATGTGGAGGCGCATCAGCCGGGGGACACCATCAGCTATGGCCGCACCTTCACGGTGGAGCGGCCCAGCAAGATGGCGGTGCTGCCCATCGGCTATGCCGACGGCCTCCATCGGGTGCTGTCCAACAAGCTGACGGTGAGCATAAACGGCCAGAAGGCCCGCCAGGTGGGCCGCATCTGCATGGATATGTGCATGGCGGATGTGACCGACCTCGATGTGAAGCCGGGGGACGAGGTGGAGATTTTCGGCCGCACCATGCCCGTGGGCGACGTAGCGGATCTGGCCGGAACCATCCATTACGAGCTGACCTGCGCCGTCAGCCCCCGCGTGCCGCGCGTATATGTGGACTGACCCGGTATAAAAATTTCCCTTCCGTGGGAGAATAATAGCGTGTCCGTACATAGAATGTATCGGGCGACTATCTCACGGAAGTGGTGCTCACATGACAAATCCCGTTCGACGCGGAGACATTTACTATGCCGACCTTAGCCCGGTCGTTGGCTCAGAGCAGGGCGGTCTGCGGCCTGTGCTGATTATCCAGAACAACACCGGCAACCGCCACAGCCCCACGGTCATCGCCGCGGCCATAACCTCCCAGGTGGGAAAGGCCCGGCTGCCGACCCATATCGAGATTCAGGCCCCTGACAGCGGCCTGACCCGTGACAGCGTCATCCTGCTGGAGCAGGTGCGGACGCTGGACAAATCCCGCCTGCGGGAGCGCATGGGAAAGCTGAGCGGCGAGACCATGAACAAGGTGGACGACGCCATCGCTGTCAGCTTTGGCCTGAATCAGAACCTGACGTAGGCGCCAAGTCTCTGTCGTAAAACACGGCCCCCGTTCATATCTTATGATAGAATGAACGGGGGTTATCTATATGCAGGACATGGAAATACCTATCTACATAGACGGTCAGCAGGAGGGGACGGTGCGCATCTCCCATGACGGGCCGGCGACGGTGCTGGACGCGTCTCTGCGGGATGTGGGCCGTGTGGTGCGTCTGCGCCTGTTCGGGGACGGGGAGGGGTATCTCGGTGTCCCGGAGCCGAAGGAGGGCCGCCTGCGGCTGACAAAGCGCGTCTCCCCTCTGGAGCTGCGCCGCTTCCCGGCCTTCCCTCAATATGCCGCCGAGAGCAGAATACAGTCACGGAATGAGCCAGAGCCGGAGCCGGAGCCAAACACAGAGACAAAGCCCGCTCCCCGCCACGTTTTATGGCAGGGCG
>JAJQHT010000247.1 GCA_021199595.1 Oscillospiraceae bacterium | reverse complement strand
GGGCAGTGGAACGGATTACCTCCTCATAGCGCAGACGTTCCTCCTCGGTAAAGCCGTGGTTGTCCTCCCACCGATAGCCGGGAACCCAGCAGACGGCATTGTGGAAAAAGTCCTTATCATCCGGCTTTTCCACATAGACCTTTACTCGGCCATCCGGCTTCATTTCCGAGTGGACAATCTCTGTACCGTCATCCAACGTCATAAATGGATACATCATGGGAGAGCCTCCTATTGCTTTTGCCCGCCGCGCTTCGCTCAATACAGCGAGGCGATGATGTCCACGCAGCGGTCGATGCCCAGCACGCCGCTGTCCAGGGCTATGTGGTAGTTTTGGATTTTGCCCCAGTCCATGTCGGTGTAGAACTGGTAATACCCGGCGCGGCGCTTGTCCTTGTCGCGCAGGCGCTTTTCCGGGGAGTCCTCCCGCTCGCCATAGAGGCGGACGATACGATCGGCCCGCTGCTCCATGCTGGCGTGGATGAACACGGTCAGGATGTCCGCCCGGCCCTGGAGGATATAGTCCGCGCAGCGGCCCACGATAACGCAGGATTCCTTTTCCGCAATCTCCAGTATCAGCTTGCGCTGCACCGTCCAGAGGTAATCCTGTACGGACAGTCCGTTCAGGGAACGGTCAGAGAAGGCGTTGGCAAGCCAGCCGCCCTTGGGCGTATACTCGCCCCGCTCCTGTATGTATTCCTTCGCGAGACCGCTCTCCTCCGCAATCTTCTCCAGCAGCTCGTTGTCATAGCAGGAAATGCCCAGCTTCTCTGCAACCTGCTTGCCAATGGTTCGGCCGCCGCTGCCAAACTCGCGGCTGATTGTGATGATTCTGTGTCCCATAATATCGACTCCTTCCTGTGACGTATATGTCTGTTCACTGCGTCTCTTCGTTATTTATTATACAAGGACTTCCTCTGTTTTGCAACAAAAACTTTTTCATCCACCCTTGCAACCCGCCCCCGGTTCGGCTATAATATAATGGTTCACCTTCGCGGGTATGGTGGAATTGGCAGACACGCTGGATTTAGGTTCCAGTGGGCAACCGTGCAGGTTCAAATCCTGTTACCCGCACCAAAAAACCCGGGAATCGCTGACAGTCAGCGATTCCCGGGTTTACTTTGTATAGGAATGGCATAGCGTTAGGGGAGGTCAAATTCCCGATCGACCATGGCGCGGAGCATTTCGAGGGAGTCGCTGTTATAGGCAAGCTCGCCGTTTTCAAACATCAGGGCTGCGCCATACATCAGGGAACGGAGGACAAATTTTTTGCGCACAAAAACATTCATCGGCATATTGGCCCATTCCCGATATTTTTCCGCCGCCTCATTGGGGAGCTTCGAGAGCTTGCTCCGCAGACCCTGGTGGCTGCGGTCAAGAGCGTCGTCCTTTATCATCAGTGCCGAACGGAAATGGGGATTTTCCACCAGAAAGCAGGTGTAAGTAACGAGCATTTCTGTTATCTGCCGGCGGTAATCGCCGGGGTTGGCCTCCAAAATGTCGTGAAGTTTTGTGTACCAGATGGAATAGTTATAGGAGATAATGGCCGCGATAAACTCGTTTTTATTGGCATAATGCTTATAGGGCGCGGCGGGGGACAAGCCGCAGGCCTCCGCCACCCGCCGGACGGAAAAATCAACGATTCCATGGTCGTTCAGCTCCTGCACGCCGGCCAGAAGCAGCTCCTGCTTTTTATTTTTTCTGTGACCCTCCGTCATTGTCTTTCTCTCCTGCTATTCCTTCCTGCTTCAGCGAAGCCCTGCATATTTTGCCGCTGATGGTCTTGGGCATGGCGGACACGAACTCGATGATGCGTATCCACTTATATTCCGCCAGCCGGGCGTTGGCGAAATCCATAATTTCCTTTTCCAGGACACGGGTGGGCTGATACTGGGCGGCGGGCACGATGATGGCCTTGACGGCCTGACCCCGCCATTTGTCCGGCACGCCGATCACGCTGCATTCCAGCACGGCGGGATGCTCTGCCAGCACCCGCTCGATCTCATAGGGGCCGACCCGGTAGCCGCCCGTTTTTATTATATCATCAAACCGGCCAAAAAACCAGTAGCATCCGTCCTCATCCCGCCAGGCGGCGTCCCCGGTGTGATAGACCCCGTTCCGCCAGGCATTTGCAAAAAGCTCCTCGTTTTCCCAATAGGCCGTGAGAAGGCCGCACTGCGCGCCGTTTTCCGGGGGACAGACCACAATCTCCCCCACCTCTCCGTCCGGGACAGGTTCCCCCTCCGGGGTCTGGAGCTGGATATTATAGAGCGGGGAAGGATAGCCCAGGGAGGCATCCTTTGGGGCGCTCCACGAGAAGTTTGCCAGCAGAAGCGTAGTCTCCGTCTGACCGTAGCCCTCCGCCAGCGTCAGGCCGGTCTTTTCATAAAACTGCTGGAACACATCCGGGCTGAGAACCTCCCCGGCAGTGGTGGCGTGCTTCAGGGTGGGCATGGGTTCAATGTTTTTCCGCACCAGATAGCGATACACCGTGGAGGGGGCGCAGAAGGATGTTACGCCGTATTTGTTGATGACGGACACCAGCTGCCGGGGACTGAAGCTGTCAAAATCATAGACCATCACGGCGCTTCCCACCAGCCACTGACCATACAGCTTGCCCCAGGAGGCCTTGGCCCAGCCGGTCTCGGAGACGGTGAAGTGCAGACCCCCGTCCTCCGCCTGCTGCCAGTATTTGGCGGTGACGATATGGGCCAGGGGATAGGTGCAGTCATGGATGACGCCCTTGGGGTATTCCGTAGTGCCGGAGGTGAAGTACAAAAACATGGGATCGTGAGCCAGCGTCTCCTGCCGGGGCAAGCTGTCCAGGGCGGCTTCCGCCTCCCGGGAGAGGCAGCGAAAGCCCTCCGTCGGCTCCTGGGCCGTCCACAGCAGGGCCTCCATGCCCGTCTGCTCCAGCGCCCCCTTGATTTTTTGGGGGAACTCATTTTCCACAGTGCATATCACAGCGGCGGGGCGGGCCTGCCGGAAACGGTAGGCAATGTCGTCCTCCGTGAGCATATGGGTCACGGGCATCATCACGGCCCCCAGCTTATGCAGAGCCACGGCGACGAACCAATATTCCACATGGCGCTTCAGGGCCACCATGACCCGGCTGCCCCGGCCCACGCCAGCGGATAAAAACACGTTCGCATACTGATTGCTGATGCGGGCCACCTCTCCAAAGGTGACGATGCGCTCCTGCCCGGCAGGATTCGTCCATACAATAGCCCGCTTGTCCGGCTCCTGGGCGGCGATGGCGTCCACCACGTCATAGCCGAAGTTAAAGTTCTCGGGATAGTGCAGCTCTATATGAGTGAGCTGGCCCGTTTCGTCAAAGGTTTCTGTGCAGAATTTCTGGTAAATACTCATAAATTGTTTTCCTCTTGGGGTTGGATTAAGGCAGGGATCGCCTGGGGCGCCGCGCCTATCTTTCGGAACCGGGCATAGCGCTTTTCCGTCAGCTCCGGCTCGGCTTTCAGCTCCCGCAGGGTGTCCCGCAGCCGCTGCTTTATGAAGGCGTTCAGCTCCTCCGTCGTGCGGCCGTCCTCCCGGATGACCTCCTCGATGATGCCGAAGCCATAGGCGTCCTCCGCCGTCAGGCGAAGGCAGCCCGCCGCCTCCGCCGCGAGCTTTGCGTTTTTCCACAATATACTGGCGCAGCCCTCCGGGGAGATAACGGAATAAATGGCCGATTGGAGCATCCACACCCGGTCGGCCACAGCCAGGGCCAATGCGCCGCCGCTTCCTCCCTCGCCGATGACGATAGAGACAATGGGGGTGTTCAGGGTCATCATTTCCATCAGGTTTTCTGCGATGGCCTGGCCCTGGCCCCGCTCCTCGGCCCCAATGCCGCAGTAGGCCCCGGAGGTGTCCACCAGGCAGATAACGGGCCGGTGGAATTTTTCCGCCTGCTTCATCAGCCGCAGCGCCTTGCGGTAGCCCTCCGG
>JAJQHT010000290.1 GCA_021199595.1 Oscillospiraceae bacterium | reverse complement strand
CGTACAGCAACGTCCTGGCCAGGGTGCGAATCTCCTCCGCAGCGTCATCGTCAAACGCCTCGCAGAGCCGGGACATGGTATCCAGCGCCCGCCAGGCATCGTCGCGGGGGTAATCGCTCCCACCGATGTGCGCCACCTTGTTGCGAACGCCCATCAATTCCTTCGACCAGGTGCGGTAGTCGATGGACAGCTTTTTGCGGAAGATGTCATTCCACTTCCAGTCGATCAGCCGCAGGCAGTTGGCAATATCCAGGGAATCCACCTGTGTTCCATAGTCATCTGTCTCCGGCAAATCGCGTGCTTTTTCTCCCAACGTATACAGCACTTCCTGCCACCACGCGTTGCCATATGCACTGCGCATTTCCCGGCCAATGTACCCCGCCAGGTAGGGATGAAGAATGCGAAATCCTTTTTGTACAAGCTCGACGTTCTGAGGCATTGTATTTTCCTCCTTCATCTGTTGCGTGTTCAGTTTATGTGCCACAAATCAAGAATTTTTTTGAATTTGTGGCTCATGTCAGAGCAATATCCTTCTTCTCCAACAAAAAATCCACGATATTGATGTGCTGCACGCCTTCACGGGAATAATCAAAACGATCCAGCGACAAAACATATTTCGGAGACGCATCCTGAATCGGCTTAAATGCTCCGAATTCCCGCTCGATGGTCTGCTGACTATGCAGGTAGTAGCTGACCTGAATAAAACATTTTTTTCTCCCGTCTATCACGACAAAATCCACTTCGCCTTTATATGTTTTCCCTGTAAATACCTGATACCCGCGGGAGATCAGCTCGTTGTAAATAATATTTTCCAGAAAGAAAGTGTCCTCAAAATTCACCAGGTTGGTGTTCAGCATCCGAAATCCTACATCTACAGCGTATTGTTTCTCTACATACGCCATTGCCTGTTTCCCGACGATATTAAAGCGCTTCACCCGGTTGATCAGGCAGGCTTTCTCCATCTTTTCCAGATACCGATAGATCGTTTTCCTGTCCAGTGATTCGTGATTCGTATTTTCAAAATATGCCTCAATGCTCGTGCTGGAAAATTCCTTTCCGGCGTTTGCCATCACATAACCGGCCACTTTTATAAATTTTTCGCGGTTTATCTTGGAGCGTTCCGTCGCAATGTCCTTTTCTACGATGCCGTTATAGGTCTGCTCCAAGTAGGTCTTGATGTCGCTTTCTCTGCTGAAGGAGAACCGCAGCGGCATACCGCCCCAGTTCATATAATCAAAGATAAACTCATCTGCGGAAACGTTATTTCCATTCAGGCCGACATACTCATATGCCTCTTTGAAGGAGAACGGCATGATTCGGAATTCCACACATCTCCCTACCAGAAGCGTCGCCATCTTGCCGGAGAGCAGCTTGGAATTGCTGCCGGTGATAAAGATTGAGCAGTTCAGCGTGGCACGGAAGGATGCCAGTACCTTTTCAAAGCTCCGCACATGCTGGATTTCATCCAGGAAGATATAATATCTGCCATCATCCTGGATTTTAGACTGCACATATGTGTTCAGCTTCTCGTAGGTGCGTATCTTTTCAAATTCTACATTTTCAAAATTGATATTGATAATATGATCGTCATCGATCCCTTTTTCACGGAATTCGTCCTCGATCTGGCCTAAAAGGATGGATTTCCCGCAACGCCTGACGCCGGCCAGCACCTTTATGAGATCCACCTCATAAAAAGGTCTGATTTTTTCCAGATAGCGTTCTCGTTTGATATACATTCTCAGCCCCACCGTCTCTCCATAATATCATTTATGTGCCACAAATTCAAAAAAATTCTCGATTTGTGACACATAAATCGCCCTTTGCTCATGAATTCTTCGACAGCATCCCCATCTTAAAACATGGTCATCTGCTCCGTTGGGGCCGCCTGGAGCTGGGCGGCACGGCTTTGGATTTCCGGCCAGGCCACGACCAGGGCGTTATAGGCATAGGCCTCCTGGGCCCAGTTTTTGCGCTCACAGATGGAATAGAGACGATAGGCCAGATTTTTGGCCTCCTCCCCGTTGCTGCCGAATATATCCTTCACGATTTCCGCGCAGCGCTGGATGCCGCCCACCTCCATGGCACGGGTGAGCTGCTGGGTCAGCAGCCAGATGTTCTGCTCTTTGTTGTCCACGTCCTCCGGCAGCTCGCTCCGCTCCAGAAGGCGCACCTCTCCCTTGGCGGCATGGACGATGTCCTTCCCCGCCAGCCGGGCCACGGACGTACCCTTGGCACGGGCCAGGATGTCCGCGTCCCCGAATTTCACGGTGTTGAAGGCATATTGGGTGAACAGCTCCACGCAGAAGCGGCTGTCGCTGTCGATGGCGCTGTCCTGGCCGGAGAAATACAGATCCAGCTCCTGATTGATGATTTGCAGCGCACTGCGGACGGTCATTTCCGTGCCGTCCGCCTCCAGCACCTTTTTATAGCGGCTGAACACGCCGATGCCGGGGCCGATGGCGGACTGGGCCAGGTCAACGGGGGCGATGTTTGACTGCTGGAGCTTTTGCAGGGCGGGCTTCAGCTCACGCTTCAGGGCAGTCACAAAATCCCGGCGGGTGCAGGTGCGGGCATTTTCATCCCGCTTGCGGCAGACCAGCACGATGGAGGAGGCCAGAGCGTTGGTGCCCATACTAATAGCGCGATAAGTCTGCTCCGTGCGAATTGGCCAAGTCCCCGTGATGGAAAACCCTGCCTGGATAATGGCGGAGAGCATGGTCTCCCAGCCGCTGGAAGCAGTCTGCTGGGACGCGTCCGTGTCGCTTTGTTTGTAGGCATAGTAGATGGTGACAGGGATGTCATCATTTGCGTATTTATAGAGCTGCTTGCAGGTGGCCAGCATCCCGTCCTCAAAAAATTCCTTGGCTTTTTCCACACTCCCCTCATGACGGTAGGGGGTGGCAATCAGTTCCTCCGCCTTGGGTACCAGCATGGTGCGGAATAGGTTGGGGTATGTTCCTTTCAGACTGCGGCGCATCCAGACGTAGAAGAAATCCGACAGATCTGCGTATCCTATGTTGTCGTAGTAGGGTGGATCAGTGGAGACCATAATATTTCTTAATCCACAGTCACTTTGGGCATCAAACTGTTTTGCTATCCCGTCTTTATTACATTGTGGCAAAGTAGTAATGCAACCAGATATGTAGCCTATAATAGTAGAGAAACTTCCAACCGCATTGCCAAGAGGGTTTGCCTCTGGGAAATCCCAAGTCATAGGGATTGCCTGACGACTGAAGCAGTTCATAGGTTTCTCATTCGATGGAGACCACCTAGATACCGCTGATGAGAAGTCTGCAAGCCTATCTACACCAAACGCCAAATACACCCCCACGGCCTGGCCGTAGGCGGTGGCTCCCTTGCCGCCGTCTGCCAGGGGGACAAAGTCGTTGACCATCCCGGCGGCCACTGCGTCCGCCGTTGCCTTTTCCTGGGCTTCGGCCACCAGGTCGGAGAAGGTGGTCAGGGCGGTGAGCTGTCGGGGTGTGAACAGGTCGGAATATTCCGTCATGCCAAAGGCGGGTGGGCTGAACCAACGGGGATTTTGCGGCAGGCTGCCGTCAGGATAATCCTCCGGTCGGTCTACATTGGCTGCAAGCCGCTGTTCCTCATCCGGCGTAATGTAAATTCGTCCTCTTTCACCCTCTGCCACAACAGCCATAAGCTGGGTGCCAATTTCATTCTGCATACCAGCTTCTTTCACATATTGGTCTGTGGTGGCCTGTCCGCAGCAGGGGCATTTGAAAATGGCGCTTCTGCCCAGTTTGTAGCTCTCAAATCCTTTGGGGCATTTCCCTTTATGTACCGTAAAGCGCACATGATCGCCCTCTGGAATCGGCTCCACCCACGCCTCATTGCCCTTCTTTTTGGACAGCACAAAACCGCTGGCCAGAGGCATCTCACACCCGCAGGCCGGGTTGGGGCATTTCACCGTTCTGGCCCAAATC
>JAJQHT010000319.1 GCA_021199595.1 Oscillospiraceae bacterium | reverse complement strand
GGATATGACCGTGGGGGAGATTTACGCCATGCGGGAGCCGTATTATAAAAAATACGCAGACCTGACCATTCCCTGCCGCGACGGGGTAGACCAGGTGGTATCCGCCGTCCGCGAGGCGCTGAGGAATGCAGACCTGCAATAGGAGAAATATAACGTGTTAGACCAGTTTTCAAGAACGCAGCTTATCTTCGGCAAACCGGCCATGGAGCGGCTTGCCGCGTCCCGCGTGGCCGTGTTTGGCGTCGGCGGCGTGGGAGGGTATACGGTGGAGGCCCTGGCCCGCTCCGGCGTGGGGGCCTTGGATTTGATAGACGACGACAGGGTGTGCCTTACAAACCTGAACCGCCAGATTATCGCCACCCATAAAACCATAGGACAGTATAAGGTGGATGTGGCCGCCGCCCGCGTGGGGGAGATTAACCCCTGCGCCGTCGTGCGCACCTATAAGACCTTTTTCACCCCGGAGACCGCCGGGGCGATTGACTTTTCCGCCTATGACTATGTGGTGGACGCCATCGACACGGTTTCCGGGAAAATTGCCCTGGCGGAGTGCGCCCAGCGGGCCGGAACGCCCATCATCAGCTCCATGGGCGCGGGCAATAAGGTTGACCCCACCGCCTTTCAGGTGGCGGATATATACGAGACCTCCGTCTGTCCGCTGGCCCGCGTCATGCGCCATGAGCTGCGCAAGCGCGGCGTGAAGCATTTGAAGGTGGTCTATTCCCGGGAAAAGCCCCTCCCGCCGATTGAGGACGAGGAGGTAAGCCGGGAGCGGGAGAACACCGGGCGCCGCCAGGTTCCCGGCAGCAACGCCTTTGTCCCCTCCGTTGTCGGCCTTATCATTGCCGGCGAGGTGGTGAAGGAGCTTGCGCAGTTCGACCCGTCCCAGCGGGGGGCTAACGGATAGTCCAGCCGTAGTCCTGGCGGCAGTCTAGTATATATTCTACATACACCGTATCATCACAAATTTGGTAAAGAACGAGATACCATTTTTCAACAACCATTCTGTGATATTTGTTTGGTGTGACATATATACTTTCAAAAAATGGGAATCGCTGCGGCATTTGAGACAGCGAACGCAGTGCAGTCATGATTTCATTTCTCTTGGCAACTGCGGCCTTTTTATTGATTTTCCCAATGAAAAGGACGTGTTCTCCCAGCATAGACTTGGCTCGATCCGAGATGATTACCTTATATTTTCTGTTGTCCGACACAGCGTTACACCCCGGCAATTATATCATCAAGGTAGGCTTCCAGCTCGTCAAGCGTGCAGCCGGGGCGTCCATTGGCCCGATCCTCCTCTACGGCGAGCAGTTCCTCCCGAAGCTTGAGCATTTTTTCCCGGCGGGTGTAGGTCTCTATGTCCATGACCACCAGGTCGCCCTCGCCGTTTTTGGTCAGGAACACAGGTTCCCCTGTCCGGCGGCACATATCGGCGACCTCGTTGTAGTTCTGGCGGATGGCCGCGGATGGACGGATATTCATCATGACACCTCCTATGCTGAATGTAGTAATATTATAAACATATTATAATCGTTTCATGCTACTATGTCAACACACAGGCGAAGGACATTCATTTGTGCCCTTCTCTTTTTTTCACAACATACAAGAGAGCGGCGCCTGCGGCTGCCGCTCTCCTGCTGTTTTCTTTGAGCCTTGCGGCTCGGCCGGGTGTTATTCCTCGACGTACACGATGATGATGGTCACGGTGCCAATCGTATAGGTCGCCGTGTAGGTGCCGTCCTCATAGGTAAGCTCGGCATAGTCCGCGTTTTCAAGCTCGGCCTCGCCGTCGCCCAGGACAGTCATGCCCGTGGCGATCCAGGTCTCGGTCTCGTTGTCGTAGACGTAGATGGTGCCGGTGTTCTCCACGGTGTAGGACTCGGACTTGTAGCTGTAGAACTGCTGGGTGTAGGTGTCGTTCTGGTTCTGCCGCAGGGTGACGCTGGAGTCCCCGTCGGCCTTGACGTACAGGGTGGTTCCGTCGGTCTCGATGGTCTCGGTCTCGCCGGTGGCCACGGTGGTCATGGCGGTGGTCTCATAGGTGTGTGCGCCGCCCACGAACACGTCCTCGGCGGGCAGGTCGGTGTTTTCCAGCACCACCATCAGGGAGGCGGCGGTCAGCCACTCGTCGCCGGTGACTTTGAAGATGTAGCCGTCGGCGTACTCCTCCATGTCGAAGGTGGAATCCACCAGGGTGACATAAGCCTTCTGCTCACGGGCCACGGTGGCGATGGTGTTGCTGCCGGAGGCGAAGTGGATGTCGGAGTTCACCACGGTGCCGGTAGCCACGTCGTCCAGCATGGAGGTGTTGTTGGAGAAGCCGAACATACTGCTGGCGTTATAGACCAGGCAGTTCTGGTAATATGCCTGGGAGATGCCGGTGTTGGCTCCGCTCAGGCCGGGCAGGAAGGAGTCCACGCACAGCAGGGTGCTGGTCTCGTCCAGATACATGTTGATGCCGGACTTGTCGTAGACCGTGGAGTCCACGATAACATAGCCGCCGAAGAAGTCGGTGGAGAAGATGCGCCCGCTGTTGCCGGTCATGTAGCTTTCATAATAGATGATAGCGCCGCTGTAGCAGGTGTTGGAGGGGTGCTGGCTGTAGGAGAAGATCTGGGCGTTTTCATAGAACACCACAGCCCCCATGCCGGAGAACACGGCGCCGGCCATGTTCACGGTGTTGCTGTAGTTGCCCGCGCCGATGACGTTCAGACCGCCGGTGGTGTTCACAATCTTCACCACGGTGCCCTCGCCTAGGGCCACGATGCCGCCGCCCACGCCGAATTTATACTCGGAGTCGGAGCGCACGTTGCCGGCGGGAACCACCAGACTGTCGGTCAGGGTGACGGAAGCGCCGCCGTCGATGAACAGAGCGGTGTCCGCAGGCTCGCCGCTGTAGGCGTCGTCGCTGTTGCCGGTGGACGGCTCACTGTACCACACGCCGCCCTCGATGGTGATGGAGGCGGCCTCCTCGGTGACGGTTCCGGCCTCGTCCTGGGCGTCCGCGTCATAAACGATTTCCCCGTCCTCCACGGTGATGGTGGACCAGTTCTCGTCGTCCCAGAAGAAGCCAACCAGGTCGTCTTTGGGAGAGCCGGAAATGGAATCGTTGTCAAACTCGCTTCGATAGGTTTGCAGCCCGTCGAGCTGGGCCAGAATGGCGATGGCCTCGCCCTTGGTCAGCTCGCCCAGATTCTCGGCGGTGATGCCGCAGGCCTCCAGGGCCGCGATTTTCTCCTCCGCCGTGGTATAGAGAACGGCGGCCAGGTTCGGCTCGGTGATGAGGCTGGTGTCGATGTTCTCCCCCTCGCCAAAGAACACGTCGGCGTAGGCGGCGATGGCGGCGCGGGAGTTTTCAATGTCCTCCTCGGTCACGCCGGCGGCCTCAATGAGCTGGGCCTGGAGGGCCAGACCATCCTCGCTGAGGGAGGCGTAGCCGCTCACCAGGGCGTTATAAATCATGACCAGCAGATCCTGGCCGGTGACGGCGGCGTAGCCGTCCAGCAGGGTGGCCTCCCGGTCGATACCGTCGGTGATGATGGCAAGACCGCCGGCGGTGTAGCTCCCGTCGGCAATGCTGCCGAAGAAGGAGGTGCCGTCATAAATAAAGGCGTGCAGGTTCGTGGTGTTGGCGGAGAAGAACTTATATTCCGTGGTGCCGCCGCCCACAGGGTTGGCGTCCCCGGTGAAGCCGAGGATGCCGTTGGCCGCCTCGATGGTGAAGTACTTATAAATGAAGTGGATGGCCTCCAGCCGGAGGTAATCCTCCTCATAGCCGAAGGTGAACCAGTCGTCCCCGCCGTTGGTCACGGCGCTGCTCAGATACCAGGTGACAAGCTCCTTCTCCTCGTCGCTGAGATCTGCGGTGTCCTCAAAGTCGTCCGCGTCGAACAGGCCCTGGGAGCCGCCGTACTGCTGGGCGGTCTTTTGCAGCAGAGCGTATTCGGTCA
>JAJQHT010000185.1 GCA_021199595.1 Oscillospiraceae bacterium | reverse complement strand
CCCATACAAAGGCCACCCTGCTTCTCATGGACGAGCTGGAAAGCTCCGGCCTGAAAACCTTTGTGGGCCGGGTGAATATGGACAGCAACGCCCCCGATTCCATCCGGGAGCGGGACGCGGCCTGTTCCCTGGCGGAGACAAGGGACTGGCTGGAACAGGTAGAGACCAAGGGCTATCGGCGCACACAGCCTATTCTGACGCCTCGGTTTGTGCCGAGCTGTTCCCCGGCGCTTTTGAAGGGCCTTGGGGAACTGGCGGGAGAGACCGGCCTGCCGGTACAGAGCCATTTGGACGAAAACCGGGATGAGATAGAATGGGTGCGTCAGCTCCACCCGAACAGCCCCAGCTATGCCGCCGTGTACGATGAAAACGGCCTTCTTGGCCCCCGTACCCTGATGGCTCACTGCATATACATGACAGACGAGGAATGCGCGCTGATGAAGGAGCGCGGGGCGTATGTGGTTCACTGTCCCACCTCCAACACCAACGTCCGCAGCGGCATTGCCCCTATGCGGAAATATCTGGATATGGGGCTGCACACCTGCCTTGGCTCCGATATATCCGGCGGTCACACCCTGGACATGGCGGAGGTAATACGGCAGGCCATCGGCGTGTCCCGCGCCCTGTGGCAGCTGGATGAGAGCCATCCGGCCTACCTGACGGCTCAGGAGGCGTTTTATATGGCGACGGAGGGCGGCGGCTCGTTCTTCGGCAAGGTTGGCTCCTTCCAGCCGGGATATGAGTTTGACGCCGTGGTGGTGGACGATTCCGTCTGCTGCCAGCGTCGCGACACCCTGGAGACCCGCTTTGAAAAGCTCATCTACCTGGGTGAGTCCTATATGGTCAGGAACAAATATGTGGCTGGCGAAAGTGCGGCGGACTGGGCGTTGTGGGATTGGCAGGACATATAAAAGAAAGGCGGGGGATAGAATGGATGCGGTAGGCGTCAGCATGAAGCGCGTGGACGGCCCGGACAAGGCCATGGGCCGGGCCAAGTATACGGCAGACCTGATAAGCCGGGACGCCCTGGTGGCAAAGGTGTTCCGCTCTACGGTGGCAAACGGCAGAGTGCTCTCTCTGGACATCAGCAAGGCGCTGAAGGTTCCCGGCGTGGTGCGCATCGTCACCTGCTTTGACGTGCCGAGGTATTATTTTCCCACGGCGGGCCATCCCTGGAGCACCGACCCGGCCCATCAGGACGTGGCCGACCGGCTGCTTCTGACAGACCGGCCCCTGTATTACGGGGACGACGTGGCCGCTGTCATTGCGGAGGACGAGATTGCCGCGAAGCGGGCTTTGCGCCTTATCAAGGCGGAATACGAGACCTATCCCTTCGTTCTCGACCCCCTGGAGGCGATAAAGGAGGGCGCGCCCCAGCTCCACCCGGACTACCCCAATAATATTTTGAAGCACACCTCCGGCAGCGCCGGGGATTGGGACAAGGCCATTGCTGAGCCGGGGCTGCTGTGCCTGGATAAATGGTATGAGACTCCTATCGTCCAGCACTGCCACATTGAAAACCATATCTGCTGCGCCTGGACGGAGGGGCGGAAGATAGCCATACTGTCCTCCACCCAGATCCCCCATATCGTCCGCCGCTGCGTGGGCCAGGCCCTGGGCCGCCCCTGGGGGGAGATTCGGGTCATAAAGCCCTACATCGGCGGCGGCTTCGGCAACAAGCAGGACGCTTTATATGAGCCGCTGTGCGCCTACCTCGCCACCCTGACCGATGGCCGCCCCGTCAAGCTGGATGTGTCCAGGGAGGAGACCTTCGTGAACAACCGGGTGCGCCACGGGGGAAAATTCCACCTCGTCACCTACTTCCGCCGCGACGGAACCTTTGTGGCCCGGCAAATGGAGGAGTATTCCCAGCAGGGAGCCTATACCTCCCACGGCCACTCCACGGCGGCCAAGGCCACCAACGGCTTTGTGCAGATGTACCCCTGCGAGGCGTATCGTTTTGATGCCTATTCGGTCTATACCAACACTCCCACTGCCGGGGCCATGCGGGCCTATGGGATGCCCCAGGTGTCCTTCGCCATGGAGAGCCATGTGGACGACATAGCGAAGATGCTGGGCATGAGTCCTGTCGAGCTGCGGGACAAAAACCGTATGCCCGTGGGCTATCGGGACGCTTTTACCGGCAATGTGAACTGGCAGGACAGCCACGGTCAGTGCATGGAAAAGGCCATGGAATACATCGGCTGGCAGGAGAAATACAAGGCCTATCAGAACCAGACCGGCCCGGTGCGCCGGGGGGTGGGGATGGCCATATTCTGGTATAACACCGCCGTCTGGCCCATATCCCTGGAGGCCACCACCAGCCGAATGATGCTCAACCAGGACGGCTCGGTGCAGTATATGTGCGCCGAGACGGAGATTGGCCAGGGCGCGGACACCGCCTATACGCAGATGGTGGCGCATACGGTGGGCGTGCCGGTGGAGAAGGTACACGTCGTTACCTGCCAGGACACGGACGTTACCGGCTACGGCACCGGGGCCTACGCCTCCCGCCAGACCTATGTGGAGGGCTTTGCCATTGCCAACGTGGGCCGCCAGTTCCGGGAGAAGATATTGGCCTATGCCTCCTGGCTCACTAAAATTCCGGCGGAGGAGCTGGATTTGCGGGACGGGAACATCGTCTCCCAGGGGGAGACAGTTATGACCCTGGAGGCTTTGGCTACGGAGGCCACCTACAGCATGGAGCGGGCCGCCTATATCACGGCGGAGGACACCACCCAGGTCAAATCCAACGCCTATTCCTTCGGCTGCTCCTTTGCGGAGGTGGAGGTGGACATCCCCCTCTGCAAGGTGAAGGTTTTGAACATCGTGAACGTCCACGACTGCGGGACGCTTATCAATCCACAGCTCGCCCAGGCCCAGGTACACGGGGGCATGAGTATGTCCATCGGCTATGCCATGGGAGAGGAGCTTAAATTTGACGAGAAAACAGGCCGTCCGCTGAACAACAATCTTTTGGATTATAAAATCTCCACCGCCATGGATCACCCCGACCTGGGGGCGCTGTTCGTGGAAAACCCGGAGCCGACCAGTCCCTTTGGCACCAAGGCGCTGGGGGAGCCGCCCGCCGTGTCTCCGGCCCCGGCCATCCGCAACGCGGTGTTGCAGGCCACCGGCGTGGAGATAGACCGTCTGCCCATGACGCCCCATGTATTGTTTGAACGATTCCGAGAGGAGGGGCTAATCCATGTTTGATTTTTCGGCCCTGTATGAGGCATATTCTGTCCAGGAGGCCGTGGCCCTGTGCCAGGAACACCCGGAGGCGAAAATTATTGCCGGCGGCTCCGACCAGCTTGTTAAGCTGCGGGACGGAAAGCTGGCCGGGTGCGAGCTGATTAGCATTTACACCATAGACGAGCTGCGGGGCGTTTCCCTGGGGGAGGATGGAACCCTTCGCATTGGGGCGCTGACCAGCTTCACGGACGTGTCGGAAAACGAGCTGATAGAGCGCCTTGTCCCGGTTCTGGGCTACGCGGCGGGGCAGGTGGGCGGCCCGCAGGTGCGGAATATTGGCACCATCGGGGGCAACGTCTCTAACGGCGTTACCTCCGCCGACACCGGGGCCACCCTGCTGGCCTGGGACGCGGTGATGGAGCTGGCCGGGCCGGAGGGAACGCGGAAGGTTCCCGCCGCCCAGTGGTATATCCGGGCCGGGCAGGTGGACATCCGGCCAGGGGAGATACTGACCGCCGTGACCATCCCCCAAGCGGCCTATGAGGGCTATTCCGGCTGGTATATGAAATACGCCATGCGAAACGCCATGGACATCGCCACCCTTGGGTGCAGCGTGAACGTCCGCCTGACGTCGGATAAGGCGGCGTTTCAGGATGTGCGCATTGCCTACGGCGTGGCCGGGCCGGTGCCTATGCGGGCAGAAACTGCGGAGGCGGCGGGACGGGGCCAGCCCGTCAGTTCGGAGCCGATAGAGCGTATGT
>JAJQHT010000165.1 GCA_021199595.1 Oscillospiraceae bacterium | reverse complement strand
GTCATGTGTATATAATAATTATATTATTTGACAGTTATGATACTCGTTAATTATAATGCAAGCACGGGAAAATTGCAATATCAAACAAAAATGATGGGAGGACAACCATGTCTCAAGAGATTTTACAAGCGTTGAGTCCCTGGTCGGAGGTGGATACATCCGCCCTGAAAGGGCTGAACGAGCGGCTGGACACCCTTGAAGGGAAAACAGTTGGTATGTTCGGCGATTTCATGATCCTTGCTACCTATATGCTGAAAAGCGTGGAGAAGGAGCTGGCGGCCCGCTATAAGAATGTCAGGTTTTCGTATATCCAATATAACACAGAAACGACCATGATCGAAAAGGACACTGCGTTTTATGAAACCTATAAGCAGTGGCTGGAGGGCGTGGACTGTGTTCTCTGCTTTTATGGAAGCGTTCCCTCCAGCTCCCTGTATCTGGGCTATAACGCAGCGCTTACGGAGAAGCTGGGAAAGCCCACCGTCATGCTGGTGGTGCCCCGCACCTATCCGGCGGGCATCCGGGGCGTGAAGGCCATGGGCGTTCCCGGCCTGCGTACCATTCAATATGATATAACGGTGGATAAGGTAAACGCCCATGTCGATCAGGACATCGTGGACGCGGCTATGGCCCCGGATATAAAGCGCCTGACTGACGAGCTGGTGGACGGCCTGTGCCGCCCGCTGACGGCGGAGGAACGCACCCCCTCCATGCCCGACCAGCATTACGCCCAGGATACCTACACCGGCACGGCCAGAGAGATCAGCCGCCGGTTTTATAAGCTGGGATTTACCAACGGCGCACCCATTGAGATACCCACCCCGGAGGCGGTAGAGGAAATGCTGCGGGGCACGGATTTGCCCCGGGATTATGTGGTTGGCCGTATCCCGCCGAAGATGGGCCTTGCCACGGTGGAGCGTATCGCGATAAATGCGGCGATGGCAGGGTGCCTGCCCACCTATATGCCCGTATTGATCGCCGCCGTACAGGGCGCGCTGGATGAGCGCATCATCCTGGAGGGATGGACGTGCAGCCAGTCCACCTGGGGGCCGGTGCTGACCCTGTCCGGCCCGGTGGTGAAGGACATCGGCCTGAACGTGGGGGACAATTTCCTCTCCCCCTATTATAAGCCAAACGCCGCCATTGCCAGAGCCTTCGGGTATATTATGATAAACATCGGCGGCCTGCGCCCCGGTATCGAGGACCTGTCCGAGATGGGCCACGAGAACCGCCTGGGCTTCTGCATCGGCGACAACACGGAGAAAAATCCCTGGTCTCCCCTGCACGTCGATTTTGGATTTGCAGAGGAGGATTCCGCTGTCACCATGTTCTGGCCCCAGGAGCATCGGGCGCTGAGCGGACATTCCGTGGCGGATTTTCTGTCCGGCCTGTGCAAGATTAACGTGGTGGGCTGGGAGCCGGGCATGGAGATCATTATGACCCCCATCTGCGCCAAAATGTTTGCCGACGAGGGATGGGATAAAAAGCGCATCCTGGAGTACGTGGTGGAATATGCCCGCCGTCCTGGCTCCGAGGTGGACATTCGCTGGCTGATTGGAAACAATCATATTCCTGCCAACGTGAGCCTGCCGGTGGATATGACCCATTCCACCCGCACCTTCTGGGACACAAAGCATATGTTCGCGCTGGTGGGCGGCGGCTCCGCCGGGCCGATGATGACGGTTCTGGCCGGAGGCGGAGACCACGGCGGCCCCTCCTGCACCAGAATCGAGCTTCCGGCCCGCTGGAAGGATCTGGTGGCGGAATATGCCGACATTCGACCGGAGTATATTGCCTATTGATACAGGGAAGGAGCCGTGCCTTGGAGATTGTGTGCGATACGAGCTGTCCCGTCTTACGCTCCAAGGCCGGCTATAATACACGTATCACATTATTTTATAAGGAGGACGATCATGAAGGCAAGTAAGTATTCACACAGGCTTCTGTCGGTCATCGTGGCGCTGTGCCTGTGTCTTGGCCTGAGCTACGGAGCGTTCGCGTCCAGCGGCGAGGCTGGCACCTCCAGTGTCCCCGGCGTGATCGAGGTAGACGGCGGCGCGGCTTCCGTCTCGGAGGAGACGGCGGACATAACTGTAGCCGGAGAGGTCACAGACTCGTCTGCCAGCGGGGTGCTTATCACGGATGATGATGTGGGAACCAGCGGTCTGCACATCACCAGCGGCGCTTATACCATGGGCGGAGAGGAGGGCTATTTTGGCATCGCATACGATGAGGACGGTGTTCCCTATGCCACCGAGGAGGGCGAGTATAACAGCGTCATCATCTTAAACGATGCGACCCATGAATCTGATTTTCTCTATTCCCAGGGCAGCGGTGAAAATTCCCTCGGCACGGGTATTTATGCGGAAGGCGAGGACACCCTGCTTTTGGTGGAGAACAGCTATGTCTGGACCAGTGGCGCGGTGCGCTCCGCCATTGGCGTGTATAAGCTTGGGACTGTAGTGGTAAAGGACAGCTATATCGAGTCCACCGGCGCCCTTGTCTGCTACAAGCCGGTGACACGCCTGCTTCTCAGCACCTGCCGGGCCAATGTGTTCGTGGGCGGCAGCGCTTACTATTATAATACCACTGCCGTCTCCGGCGACTGGGGCGCGCTGTCTACTGACACCGGTGGCGCAAACAGCACCTATCTGTATGCCTACAATGTGCTGACCGATAACCCCAACGGCGGCTACAGCACCTATGCCGACATCAACTGCTTTGTGGAGATATACGGCAGCGAGATGTACTCCGCCGAGTACGGCGGCTTCATCGCCTGCTCCGGCGTGCTGCGCATCGGCTCCTCTGACGACGCCAGCGAGGAAGCACTGCTCTATGCGGACGAGGACGATCTGCTTACCGAGAGCAAGGACAGCCAGGTCTCTGCCGGACGTAACGCCATTGTCGTCCATCTGGTGGACAGCATGGGCAACAACTCCGGCTATGACACTACCACCGGCGTTCTGAATATCTCCAATACCACCCTTCAGACGGATAAGGACATTCTCACCACCAGAGACTACTATAATGATGAAAATGGCGACGCTTACGGCGAGTGCGGGTACTTCCTGAACTACAGCGCCGGCTCCGGCATTGCCCTTCGCAGCACCAACATCGAGATGACCCTGGATAACGTCACCTTCGACGTGTATGAAAACGCTGTCACGGGCCGTCCGATTGCGATTCATTCCATTTTGAACTACGACGCCCGCGGCGCGGTCAGCGTTCCCGACGGGGAGGAATCTCTGGGCCAGAGCATCGCCCTTTCCAACATGAGAGTGGACGGCGACATCATCCATAACGACTATCAGCGTCCCATGACCATCACCACGGAAAACGTGGTTATCAACGGGGCTATCGTCTCCGGCACCTGTGCTGCCTGGAACGCCCTTTGGAGCGACGTGGAGGACAACGGTCTCGCGGAGAACTTCGACGCGGATATGATCTATTCCCTGCTGACGAAGAACGAGACCTATGAGACCGTCTGGGGCGTCCGTCTCAGCCTGGATTCTGATTCCGTCTGGAACGTCAGCGGCGACTCCAGCCTTTACAGCCTTTCTGTGGAGGAGGGCGCGGTCATTCAGGCCGCTGAGGGGTACGAGATAGAGATATATGTGGACTGTGCCATGAGCAACAGCGACGAGTTCTATGACTACACCACCGGCACCCAGGTAGACAGCCTGCCCGCCGGAGAGTATCAGGGCGTGGTGATACTGGTCGGATGAGCTGCCCTGCGCGGCGTACCATAAGGATAGCGTCCGAGGACGGCGAGCCTGCATATACAAGAGCTTTGACAGCGTGGTCTTCGGAAACTATAATATTTTCAGAAGCGATCTAAGCAACAGATTTAAACTGAAAGGAGAAATCAATGAAAACAAAACGAATCCTGTCCATTCTGCTGGCCGTGGTTATGTGCCTGGCCCTGGCGGGGAACGCATTTGCCTCCTCGGAGGCATCG
>JAJQHT010000206.1 GCA_021199595.1 Oscillospiraceae bacterium | reverse complement strand
ACTCTGAGGTTGCCGACTCTGAGGACACCGACTCTGAGGTTGCCGACTCTGAGGACACCGACTCTGAGGTTGCCGACTCTGAGGATGTCTCTGAGATTATTCTCACATCCAATGGACTTGTGCTGGGCAGCAGCTCCAGCAGCTCTGATTCTGAGGCCGACGGCTCCGAGGAAGATGCTGACACCGAGGAGGATACTCTCACAGCTGACGATGTGCAGGAGATGATTAACAGCCTGCCGGACACGAGCGACATCACCGAGGATAATGCCGAGGAGGTCGAAGCGCTGCTCGACGCCATCGACGAGGCAAGAGCCTCCATTGGCGAAGAAGCGGATTATCTGGACTATACCAAGTATGACGATGCTTGCGACGCGCTGGCAACGCTTGAGGGCCAGGAGTCTGGTGAGCCAGAAACGATTGAAGAAAGCAGCTCATATCAGGTTGCCAACAGCTTCGTCAGCGGTCAGAATTACATCATCGGCATCCAGAGCGGCGATAAGTTCTATGCCGTAGGCAATAATGGCGGCACTATTGTCGCGGTGGCTACTGATATTACAAACCCTGATGAATCCGTTATCTGGACTGCCAACGGCAGTGAGCGTTTCAGCCTCTGCAATAGCAATATATATCTCTATTACAGCACAACTGAACTGAAAAGCAATTCTAGTGAAAAGTCCAACTGGACCTTTGCCAGCGGCGTTCTGAAATACATTGCCGGCGGCGATACCTATTATGCCGGCACTGTCAGCGGCAGTGGCTTTGCCTGCGCAAAAAACGATGACTCTGTGGCTGTGACCTACGTCATCTATACTTCTGGATCTGACCTTGGTACTGCCAGCTCCGGCGGTGATGATTCCGGCGACAGCGGCGAGGGCGGCAGCTCCGACAGCAGCACATCTCTCACCTATACAGCCAGCACCACCGTGACAGGCAATGTGTCCTTCGTTGTGAACGGATACAGCTTTGGCATCGAGATGGGCCAGATTCAGGTCGTGTCTGCCAGCGTGTCGGATGCTGGTCTGACCGTGACCACCTCCAACTATCTGACAGCTACCGCAGTTGACGGCGGCTTTACCCTCTCCGTGGAGGATCCCCCGGGGACTGTGGCTTACCTGGTCGTAAGCAATGGCGCGCTGAGCAAGGATTCTTCCAGCAGCGGCTATTGGACATACACCAACGGCGTTCTCGCTTATACCGTTGACAGCACCACCTATTACATCTCCGGCGCTTCTGCGGACGGTGTCACCGTCACCACAGACGCTGCTTCTGCTGCAGCACTGAATCTTTACACCGGTACGTCTACCCCGAGCAAGGGTGGTGACGGCGGCAGCTCCTCCTCCACGGAAACAGATGCGGATGCTCCGGTCATTGTCACCCAGCCCGTAGCTGTGGGCTATGTGTACGTTGATTCCGGCTATGAAGCCCCGGTATATACCATTGAAGCTCAGCTGCCCGAGGGTTCTACTTCCACCGGCATATACTTTGTCTGGTATGTGGACGATGTAGTGGTTTATGAATCCGGCAAAATCAGCTGCTCTGCCGGCGAGATTGTTTCCAGCACCTACACCGGTACCAACCTGCAGGGCCTGGACGTGGGCGTCTACACGGTCTATTGTGAGGCTTACTGCAACGTAGTGGATGATAGCACCGGCGAGCGTGTTGCCCACAGCATCGACTCCCACAAGGTATCCTTTATCGTATGCTCCGGCGTGAAGGCAAACTCCTTCCTCACCTTCTCCGACGTGCATGAGACCTTCACCAATATTGGCGTCGCCATCAACGACACCATCACCACCTACGGCGGTCTGATTCCTGCTCTTATCATCTGCACCGGTGACTGGGCCAACGGCCATTACACTGGCACCAGTGAGGAAAACATCAACACCACTCTGAACGACTATATCGCCGCCATTATGGCTCAGGTAGGCGGCATTGACATCGTGTTCGTCTCCGGCAACCACGACAACAGCATCGCCGCTGCCACCGCCACAGCAGAGTCTAACCTGGCAGACACCACCGACTTTGAAGAGGACGGCGTAGGCGTTATTTACGACAGTGGATATGAAAGCGAGGATGTCGGCACCAGCGCCGAAAACACTGGTCTGGTCGTATTTGGCATCAACTATGAGGCCCTGGAGCAGTCTGACGGCTCCTATAGCTACGCAACCGTTCTTCCTCAGCTGGAAGCTTTCCTGGAGGATTTGAGCAAAAACTATCAGGGACAGCTTGTGGTCATCTCCGCCCATGCGGGTTTGCACGTTCTGGATAGCTGGAGCGGCGAAAACTCTTATAACGTGGATATGTCTGCCGACATGGTCAAGCTTCTCAATAAGTATGCCACGGAGTATAACATGGACATCATGTATTTCTTTGGTCATGATCACTCTAAGGGCGAACAGGAGTTCTATCTCACATCGGGCAGTACCATCACAAGCACTGTCTCTTACAGCAGCCAGACCTATGAAGATATTACGCTGGCCTTCACCTATGCTCATGCCGGGTATATCACAAATACCATCGGCGGCGAGGAAAATTACACTCTGGTGACCTGGGATACTGAGACCATCGTGCGCTCTATGTATGTAGCTGACGGTACTCATTCTCTGAATGATTCTCTCTCCTTTGAGCTCGATCGGGTGGCCGAAATCCCCGATGAACCGGTCGATCAGCCTGATGAGCCAACACCTCCCGCGGGCGATGACAAGCCCAGTGAACCCGGTGGTGACAAGCCCGGCGACGACAAGAACGCCCCCAAGACAGGCGATGAAAGCAATGTACTTGTGTGGCTGATTGTTTTGGCTGTATGTGGTGCCGGCACGGTTGCCATCATCCTCCCCCACAAAAAGCGTGGATAAGCGCTAAAAAATCATTATCGCATAAAACGGTAGCCGCCGCGAAGCAATCGCTTCGCGGCGGCTTTGCTGTTCCGTTGAAATCGTTTGTTATCGCAGGAAGCCTTCCAAAATTTTCTCCTCGGCCTCCTCCTCGGTCAGGCCAAGGGTCAGGAGCTTCAATATTTGCTCGCCGCTGATGCGGCCAATGGCGGCCTCGTGTATCAGGGTGGCGTCCACATCGTTGCAGGCGATCTCCGGGATGGAGCGGGCCTTGGCCTGTCCCATAATAATGGCGTCGCAGGACACATGACCAAAGCAGGGGGCATTGCCCTGCACGCGGGGATAGAAGGTCTGGGACGAGCTGTCCTGTGCCACGGAGCGGCTGATGACACGGGCCTTGGCCCCCGCGCCGTTCAGAAACACATCCATTTCCGACACGGCGGTTTGATCCTGGTGGGTGCAGAGCTTTTCCTGGATAATGATTTCCGCCCCTTCCCCCACCTCTGCCTTGGTGTAGCGCTTTGTGTCGTCCACGCCGCGGATCTGGGAGGTGTCTAGGGTGATAGAAGCCCCTTCCTCCAGGAATATCTCCGTCACCGGGTTCAGGATCCGCTTGCCGGTGCCAGTTCCCTCGCCATAATGCTTTTCCTTATAGACCACAGAGGCGTTTTTCCCGATGTGGAAGGTATGAATGCCGTCATGCTGGGAATCGTCGCAGCCGCAGTTATTAATGCCGCAGCCGGCCACGATTTCCACCTGGGCGCCCTCCCCCACATAAAAGTCATTATATACCTTGTCCTTAAAGCCGGACTTGGTCAGCACCACGGGAATGTGGACACTTCCATGGACGGTGTTGGGGGCGATATACACGTCGATGCCGTCCTTGTCGGTCTTGGTGATGATTTCAATGTTCTTCGTATTGCGGCGCTGGGCCTTTGCCCCGTCCACGCGGATATTCACCGCTGCGTCCTCCGGGAACTCATGGCCATCAGCAATCTGATCCAGCACGCCGCTAACAACGTCGTTCAGCATCCCTGTTCCTCCATGCGACCGCAGGCAGACACAGTCTGCCCCATGATTTTCGGATATATCTCCTCCTGGGAACCCTGGGCCGCCACCTGTCCACCGTCAATC
>JAJQHT010000258.1 GCA_021199595.1 Oscillospiraceae bacterium | reverse complement strand
ATTCCTATATGAACCGCCTGATCGATATGCTGGGCCTTGATCCCTCCGCCAGCCTGAAGCGAATGAGCAAGGGCATGAAGCAGAAGACAGCCATTGTGGCGGCGCTGATGGGCAATCGGGATGTCCTCATCCTGGATGAGCCCACCACGGGCCTGGACCCGCTGATGCGGGAGACCTTTCTGGAGTTGATTCGGGAAGAAAAGGCCAAGGGCAGAACTATCTTCATGTCCAGCCACATCTTTGAAGAAATCGAAGAGGTCTGTGACCGGGTGGCGATTATCCACAACGGCAGGATACAAAGCGTCACAAATCTCTCCGAATTTCGGCACAGCTCTGTGCGGACGTTCCAGGCGGAATTCTCGGAGGAGGCGTCCGCCGAAGTATTCTGCCAGCGCCTGCCGGGCAGCGTTCGGAACGGCACACAGGTGAAGTTTGACGCGGTGGCCAGGGACGTAGACGCGGCGTTTCAGGCTATGGACGGATTGCGGGTCATTTCCCTGTCAGAAAACCATCCCGACCTGGAGGATTATTTTATGAAAACACTGCAAGACAGCTACGCAAAGGAGGGACTGCGTTAAGATGAAGACGACGAAAATTTTTTCCTGGCCGCTGATGAAGCAGAGCATCAGCGCCAATAAGGTTCTGGCAATTGCCTGCACCTTGATTCTCTGCCTGATGACCGTGGTAATCACCTTTGCGGGCAATCTGATTGGCTCCACCTCGGATTCCACGGATTATACCGACGCCCAGACGGATTTTTACAGCTATTTATACGTGCTGGCCTCCTATAACGACATGGCCGGTACGGAGCTGAGCTACGAGGATTTTGCCGAGGCGGAGGATTTATCCCAGTACGACACGGTGTTTGAAATGATGTCCGAGCAGTCTGACGACCTGGATTTGAGCTGCGAGGGCTTTGCGGAGGCGGCAGATACGCTGTCTCAATCGGAGGCGGGGCTGGACAGCTACATTGAAAACTTCGAGTATGTCTACGCCCTCGGATCCGTGCAGGGCTGCTTCTCCGGTGAGGATCTGGATGTAGAGGCCATGATGACCAATATGCTGGAAATGATTGGCGTCTCCTCCGACCTGGTAGAGAATATGAGCAAGATGGACACCTCTGCCATGCTGAATCAGATGTATTTCACCATTATGAGCCTGCTGCCTATCCTGCTGTTTATCATATTTGCCGGAAACGCCCTGATTGTTGACCAGGTGGACAAAGGCTCCATGGCCTATATTCTTTCCACCCCTACAAAGCGGAGCGCCGTTGCCATGACCCAGGCAGTTTACATGATTGTGACTCCCTTTATCATGGTTGGTTGCGCCTTCCTCACCAAACTGATTGCCTGCAATATCATTGTAGGTGAGGTGGACGTGGTAAAATACGCGGCACTGTATGGCGGGCTGTACCTTCTGACGGAGGCCATGGCGGGCATCTGCTATCTGGCAAGCTGCCTGTTCAATCTGAGCAAATATGCCCTGGCCCTGGGCGGCGGATTAAATGTCTGGTTCTTTATCTGCTCCCTGCTGGGAATGTTCGGCTCGGAGAGCATGGTAAACGTAGGCATGGGCGTAGAGGAGCTTGGAATGTTCAACCGGCTCTCCCTTGTGGGACTGTTTGACATCGACGCCTTGGGAACCGTCGGCTCCGGCGCGGTGGATTACGCCTTCGTCCCCAAGCTGATTGCCCTGGCCGTGGTGGCGGTCATCTGCTATATAGTGGGCGCTATCCGCTTCCAGAAAAAGGATCTGCCGCTGTAGGCTGTTTCCCCCACAACCCATAAAAAGAGCGCCGCGAGTTCGCGGCGCCCTTAATTTTATGGCTTTTTATGGCCGTCTTGGCATTACTCGAAGGGGGTCACAACGATGCCGCCGGTCCAGGAGCCGCCGGCGGAGATGTCTACCACCTCGCCGTCCACGGTGACGGTACCGTTGATAACGGCCCCGGCCTCCAGGGTCAGGCTGTTCAGGTTGCTCTCGGCGGTGACGTTCCAGACGGAGGTGGCGTCCATAGTCAGGTAGGTGCCGCGCACCGCGTCATAGGTCTCAAAGGCGCACAGCCAGCCGTAGATGGCGGTGGGGTCAGTAACCTTATAGCTCTCGTCCGTGTCGGTGGGGTCGTCCGCGTTCACATACCAGCCGGTCTCCTCGTCCACCACATAGGACACGTCCGCGTAATCGGCAAACAGGGCGTTCCAGTCGTCCACATCGCCGGTATAGATAGCGCCGGTCAGGGTGGTGTTCACGAAGTCCAGATACATGGGACGCTGATAATCCTCGTTGGAGATGTCGCCCGTCCAGTCGTTGTCCACAGAATAGACGCAGCAGCCATGGATGTCCTCGGTGGCCACGTCGTCAAGAATCTGGATGGTGCTCTCGTCCAGGTCAACAACAGACTGGATGATGATGCCGTTGGAGCTTTCCAGCTCCACATTGGTCAAATAGCAGTCAGCGCAAGCACCGCGGAACACGATGGTGGATCCGTGCAGGTGATCCATCCACGCCTGCTGAAGCACAGGATACTGCTGGATGGCCTCGCCGGAAGCCCCAACCGTGGACAGGGTGGAATTGGTCACAGTCAGCACAGGCACGGTCGTCCAGGCAGTAGAAACAGAGGAATCCTTCACGCCGGAGTCCTCGCTGGCCTGGTGCATGGTGTCAACCACATGGAACACAATGGCGTTCTGGGCGCCGATGATCTCAGAGGGGGTGTTCTCCTCCAGCTCCTCGCCCTCCAGGTTCGCCAGGAAAATCTCATCCTCGGCCTCCAGGGCGTCGGCGGAGGAGCCGATGGTCAGCACGCCGGTATTGGTAACGAAAGCGCCGTACTCGGCGGAATCAAAGCGGGAGCCGTACACAAACACGCTCAGGCCGGTGTCCGCATAGGTGCCGTAGCCGCCGTACCAGTTGTAGCTGTCGCCGTTATAGAGATAGAAGGTGAAGGAGGAGCCGCCGGTGTCGGTGCTCCAGGAGCCGTAGCCCTCGCTGGCCACGGTGGTATTATAGATGTACGCCGACAGGGTGCCACAGGCAATCAGGTTCCGGGAATTGCCGAGCTGGGCGGTGAACCAAGGCATATCGCACCACTGGCCGTCCGCGCCCACGGACTCAAAATAGCTGTCCTTGATGATGGTGGTACCCTGGCTCAGGCTGACCGTATAACGGCTCAGACCGGTCACGATGGCATAGACATTCTCGATGGTCGCGACGCCGCCCTTGTTGGTGATACCTGCGCCGCCGGAGCTGTCAGTCCCCCAGACGTAGTCCTCCACCTCATCAAGCTGGATGACAGTGTTAAAGGACAGCTCCTCGCCGGTGAAGTGGGTAGTCACATCGAAGAGATCCTCCTCCCCGCCGATGATAATTTCACCGCCGGAAACCAGGATGCCGCCGGCTTCGTTTGCATCGCTCGTCAGCTTCACGCCGGAGATAACGTCGTCGCTGATGACGCCGCCTTCAGCGTATTCGATGGTGACTGAGGCCGCTTCCGCGCCCTCAGTGACGCCCTCATCGGTCACGGTAATGGCTGCGTTTCCAGTGACGTTCATATCCGCCGCGCCGTTCGCGACCGCATTGCCGCTGGCCTCTCCACTGGCTTCGCTGGAAGCGAAGGCGGAAACAGCAGCGCCGCACAGCAGGCATATGCACAGCAGTATGGACAATACTTTCTTCATATTCTTCCTCCTTAAAAAATGGTAAAATTAGTATACCATTTTTGTGAAGCACTTAGCAATAATGTCTGCCCCCAGCTTTTTCAACTTTTTTGTTATGACGTCACAATCAGATAGCCTCCGTATGCTAGCAACAGCAGCACACCCTGAACCGGGCTGCCCCGCTGACGTATCAGCAGCGGGACGAACGCCAGCACCGTCACCAGCAGGCACGCGGGCAGGTCAATGCGCATACAGGCCGCGGCCACCGGCAGACGCTGGCCGCTGGCCGCCGAGCAGGCAGGGAGTATCAGCGTCAGGTCGATGAGA
>JAJQHT010000217.1 GCA_021199595.1 Oscillospiraceae bacterium | reverse complement strand
ATGCACACGATGTCGTTATACGAGGCTGGCCGTTCTTCTGGGGAGGTATCTCTGATGGAAAGCTTGAATCGAATCCGGGAAAAAATCGCAACGGATGGAGGCAAGCCGCCAAAAATCTGCTGTGTCATCTGCGGGCTTTCCAATGCCGCCTACCAAAGAGAGGACGGCGTATATGTCGTACCAATCACTGCACTGAAAAATTAAATATCTGTCGTCCTGGGGATGGCTTGGTTAACTATTGTTACTGCTTCCCGCAGGACGCGCAGTAGAAATTAAAAAGTATTGAGCTGTATTCTCTGAACTGACCTGAAGCCCCCCTGCCAACACGATTCCTGGCAGGGGGGCTTATTGTCTTCCCTTTCAGAGGGAAGAATAAATTAGATTTCGACATTAATTGAGGCCCCGATTGGAGCCTCAATTTTTTTATTGTCAAATTTTCTCAAATTGTCTGTATGTGTTACGAGAACTAAAAGTGGCGCGCAAAGTAAGGTTTGAGCGCCGGATAAATCAAAATAAATCGTGCACCAAAAGCAATAAAAAAACTGGCCCAAAAGGGGATAAAAACACCCTTTTGCCAAAATTTTACAAAAATTAGAATCCGCAGCAGTCATAAAAAGTGGATAAAAGGCCCTTCTCAACACTGAGTCATTTTAGTTGAGGATGGGCTATTTTTATTGCATTTCAGGGAGTCCGCACTTTCTTTGCAAGAAAAAAAGTGTGAAATGCGCTCAGCAAAACATCCTTAACAGCGATTTTTTGACTTGCAAGCATTATTTTACACTATCCTCGCCAATTTTGCAATACCCAGTGGCGCTCAAACCTTACTTTGTGCGCCATGCCAGAAAGCGGGACAGGGGGTTGAGCGAGATGAGACTGCTCAAGCCAGGAGGGTATGGAATGGGCCTCTGGAAATCTAAACATTCAAACGTCATCTCCATCTCTGCGGCGAGGGACGACAGGAAGGAATACTGCGACCTGTGCCATGCGGAGACACCTTACACCAGAGATACACCTATCTCAGAGCGAAAGTACTATCTAGTCGGTTGCGGGCAGCTGTGCCCCGACTGCTATAGATGGCTGGAGGCGGAAGGCATGAGCGATCCTGCATGGCGGTTTGTGGACGACTGCTGAAATTTGTTTTTCCTGTAAGGACAACCTTGGGCTTCTTCGTACTGACAGGAGGTGAACCCGGTGAAGATTGAGCTGTATGAGCATAACAAAGCTGCATATAAGTCAGCCGCCCGGCTGCTGAAGGAAACTGGGAAAGCCGCTGTGGTGCATCCAACCGGCACGGGAAAGTCCTTTATCGGCTTCCAGCTCTGCGCAGACCATCCGGCGGAAACCGTTTGCTGGGTTTCGCCGTCCGAGTATATTTTCAGAACCCAGCTTGAGAACCTGGCAGCTGTCACTGGCGGCGAGACACCGGACAATATCCGCTTTTTCACCTATGCCAAGCTCATGCAGATGGGCGAGGAGGAGCTGGAGGAGATTCAGCCCGCCTACATTATTTTAGATGAATTTCACCGCTGCGGTGCGGAGCAGTGGGGACAGGGCGTACAAAATCTTCTGCGTGCTTATCCCAATGCGCCCGTTCTTGGCCTGTCCGCCACCAACATTCGCTATCTGGACAACCAGCGGGATATGGCGGACGAACTGTTTGACGGCAACATCGCCTCAGAAATGACGCTGGGAGAAGCCATTGTCCGGGGGATATTGAACCCGCCGAAGTATGTGCTGTCCGTGTATTCCTATCGGCAGGACCTGGAGAAATACGAGCGCCGGGTGCGGAGCACAAAAAGCAAGGCTGCTCATGATGCAGGGCAGACGTATCTGGAAGCGCTGCGGCGAGCCATTGAGATGGCCGATGGGCTGGATGTGATTTTTGACCGGCACATGACGGACCGCACAGGAAAGTACATCGTATTCTGCGCCAACAAGGAGCACATGGACGAAATGATGCGCCATGTGCCGGAGTGGTTTGCCAGAGTAGACCCTGCGCCCCATGTGTATTCCGTTTATACGGATGACCCTGCGGCCAGCAAATCCTTTCAGGCGTTTAAGCAGGATGATGATGCCACCCATCTCCGGCTGCTGTTTGCCATTGACGTGCTGAATGAGGGAATCCATGTGGATGATGTCAGCGGCGTCATTTTGCTCCGGCCAACGATTTCCCCCATCGTCTATAAGCAGCAGATAGGCCGTGCGCTCTCTGCCAGCAGCGCAAAGGAGCCGGTCATCTTCGACATCGTGAACAATATCGAGAACCTATACAGCATTGGGGCAATCGAGGAGGAGGTGCGTGCCGCCGTTCTCTATTACCGCAGCCACGGCGAAGGTCGAATTATTGCGAATGAAAAGTTTGAGATTTTCGATGAGGTAAGAGATTGTCGGGAGCTTTTTGAAAAGCTGAACGACACGCTCTCGGCCTCCTGGGATTTGATGTATGCCTATGGGAAAGCGTACTACGAACAGTTCGGCAATTTGGAGGTTCCCCGGCGCTATAAGACGCCGGAGGGATATTCCCTGGGGAGCTGGATAAGCACACAGCGGAAGGTGCGCGCCGGATACCAGTTCGGCAAGCTGGATGAGACACAAATCGCCAAGCTGGACGCCATCGGGATGCGCTGGGAGAGTATCAGCGACCTGTCGTGGGAACGATATTACCGGGCGGCAAAGGCATATTTTGAAGCGCATGGCGACCTGAACGTCAAAGCAGCCTATGTCACAGAGGATGGCGTTCGGCTTGGCAACTGGATTGTGAATCTTCGCAGCTATAAGCATAACGGCGTTAAGTCAAGATATATGACTTCAGAGCGGATAAAGCAGCTGGAGGACATCGGCATGATATGGGATCAGCCGGATTATCTCTGGGAGCAAAACTATGCCGCCGCGTTGGCGTATTACCGGGAAAACGGACATCTGGCAGTGCCAAACAGCTATGTGACGAAGGATGGCATTCGCCTGGGCGCATGGATCTCCCGACTGCGCAGGCAGAAAAAAACGCTGAGCCAAACGCAGATTCAGCGCTTGGACGACCTTCAAATGGTATGGGAGGACTGCCGTTCAAAAGCATGGGAGGCCGGATACGCGGAGGCGGAGCAGTATTACCGGGAACATGGAGATTTGAACGTGCCAGGTTCTTATGTGTCGCCTGCCGGCTATCGGCTGGGGGCATGGATATGCAACCAACGGAACAATTATAAGCTTGGCAAGCTGTTGCCTGCACGAATAGCGCGACTGGATGACCTGGGCATGGTTTGGAAAAAGGATGACCCATGGGAGGTTCGGTATGCGCTGGCGAAAGACTATTTTGAGGAGCATGGAGACCTGGCGGTTCCGGCAGACTATGTGGCGAACGGTATCTGGCTAAACAAATGGCTGAACGAGCAAACGCAGATATACCGCGGAAACCGAAAGGGAAAGGCGCTGACGGAGGAACAGGTCAGGAGGCTGGAATCCATTGGGATGCGCTGGACAAGCCGGAGCGAGCAGACTTGGGAACGGCGCTTTCAGGAGGCGCGAGATTATTACGCCGCACACGGGGATTTAAATGCACCGGCCAAGTCCGGTCTTCGGGTCTGGCTTAACCGACAGAGGGAAAGTCGGAAAAGGGGACAGCTGAACGAGAAGCAAATACAGCGCCTGTCCGATTTGGGCATGGTGTGGGAATACGGGGACGCATGGGAGATTGGCTACGCCCATGCGGCAGAGTATGTGAATCAGGGCGGAGCATTGCCTATCCCCCGCAGCTATTTCTCGCCAGACGGCTACCGGCTGGGTACCTGGTGGGAGCGGCAGAGAGCGGTTTATAACGGCAAGACGCAGTATGGCCGACTGTCCGGCGAACAGGCTGAAAAATTAGAGGCGCTGGGGATGGTATGGCAAAGCCATTATGATATGTCCTGGATGGAGAATTATAGGCTTTTAAAGCAATATATGGCTGAAAAAAACAGCGAACCGAATGACAGGAAAAAAGCAGAAAACGGGACGT
>JAJQHT010000273.1 GCA_021199595.1 Oscillospiraceae bacterium | reverse complement strand
GGCCTCTCCGGCATAGAACTCGCAGTTGGAGCTGATATGGACGTGATTTCCGATGGTAATGTCCCCGTTTAAGATGGTGAAATCGTCTATCAACACATGACTGCCAAGGGAGATAGTGTCTGGCGTATAAATGCGGCAGGTGCGGCTGATAAGCACCTGGCGTCCAAGGGCGCGAAAGCCCATCTCCTTCAGCTCCTGGTTTGTATAATAGGGATTTAGCTTCATCTGTTGCCTCCTTCTGTCATCGCTGTATATGTTACACAAGCCGACGGGAAATTGCAATCCCTTTTATGGTTTTGCAGGAAAAATTTTCGGATTTTTTCATGCAAACGCCCCGCTGCCCCATATGGGCGGCGGGGCGTTTCATATACTCGTGTTATTCGATGCCAACGATGTTCTTGGCCAGCGTTTTTTTACCGGCCAAATCGCCCTGGCGGGAAATCATGATGCGCTGGGCCTGGGGAGAACCGGCGCCATGCAGGGATTCGGTGCGATAACCCACGGCGGCGGTGCCAAGGGTCAGGTTTTCAATCAGGCGCATAATTTTGAGCCTGTCCCGCGTGGGAACGGAGGCGACGCCCTGGAGATATTTTTCCACATAGGGGCCAAGCTCCGGGTCGTTCAAATCCGCCTCGGACGGGCAGGTGACCATGATGCCGCCGGCGATGTCCTCCGCCAGGCGGGCAATTTCATAGGGGAAGCGGGTGACATTCTGTTTGCAGACGTTTGCCAGCAAGGTATCTACCATATAGTTGCCTGCCGCGGTTTGCCAGCCGTTGGAGGAGCAGGCTAGGCCGCAGGAGTAGAGGGTCTCGTTCAGATGTATCATCTCAATGAGCTTGTCCTTCACATGGGATGCCTTGGGCACGCCGTTCTGGTCGGCGGCCACGGCTGCCGCGCCAATGAGCACGTCGCCCACGCCCACCTTGCAGCCGCCATAGCTCTGGCGGTGATAGCTGGCGAAGCGCTCCACCAGCACGGTTGCAAATTCGGTTTCCCCGTTGAGGAAAATGCGGTCGTTGGGAACAAACACATTGTCGAAAACCACCAGAGCCTCCATGCCGCCGAAGTTGGGATTGCCGCGATCCATAGTGCCGTCCTCGAGCTTGCGGGTGTCGCAGCTCTGGCGGCCTACAATCATGAAGATACCCTCCGCGTCGATGGGAACGGAAAAGGCTATCGCGTAGTCCTTGTCTTCCGGCTTCATGGCCTGGGTGGGCATGACAAGAATTTCATGGGAGTTGGAAGCGCCGGTCTGGTGGGCTTTGGCGCCCCGGACGACAACACCGTCAGGCCGACGCTCTACTACGTGGAGGAACAGGTCTTCATCCGCCTGGGCGTGGGGAGCAAGACCACGGTCGCCCTTGGGGTCAGTCATGGCACCGTCCACAACCAGGTCGGCATCCTGGACGTACTCCATATATTTTTTGAAGTTTTCGAAATAATTGGTGCCGTGGGCCTGGTCAGTCTCGTAGGCAGTTGCGTATACAGCGTTGAAGGCGTCCATGCCAACGCAGCGCTGGAAGCAGGCGGCGGTTTTCTGGCCGCACAGCCGCTGCATCTTCACCTTTAATACCAAATCCTTGGTGCTCTGGTGGATGTGGCAGAAGCGGTTAATTTTCTTGCCGGTCAGATGGCTGGTGGTGGTCATCAGCTCCTGGTACTCCGGGTCTTGGGCCAGATCGTAGGTCATTTTTACGGAATTGAGACTGGGCCGCAGGATGGGGTCGTCCACCGCGTTGGGGATCTGCTTGCCGAACATATAGATTTTTGTGTTCAGCTTGCGGATGCTCTCAATGTATTGTTCTCCGGTCATCAGTGCCATAGTGGTTTGTCCTCCCTTTATCTATCCATTGGTTTAAATTTTTGCAGATACAGCCCCGTTCCGGGGCCTTGTCTTTTACATTCGTCCGCATTATAACACACTTTCTGTCATAGTACAATAACTGACTTTTGCCTTGAACGGGCAGATTTGGCGCTTTACATGAATTTTACAAACACTTTTCCTGGATGCGACCAAAATTTGATGGAATTGTGGTAGTGGACGACGTCGGCGGGTCGTATCATAAAGGTGCGGTTGAGAAAGCCGCAAATACAATTAAAATTGAATGGAGAAACAAAATGAGAATGAATTTGAGAAAGGTCTTGGCTCTTGTTCTTTGTGCGGCCCTGATCTTTGCCCTTGGAGTTGGTTGCTCCAGCTCCAGCAACAGCAGCGACACTGCTGCTGATACGACGGCCAGCGAGACGGCTGACGCTGCTGCTGAGACCACAGAGAACGAAGCGGTCGCCGAAAGCACGGAAGCCGTTGAACTGAGCGGAACCATTTCCACCAACGGCTCCACCTCCATGGAGAAGGTGATTGCCGCCCTGATTGAGTCCTTTACCATCTATAACCCCAACGTCACGATTACCTATGACGCCACCGGCTCCGGCACCGGCATCACCGCCGTCACTGAGGGCAGCACGGACATCGGCCTGTCCTCCCGGAACCTGAAGGACGCGGAGGCTGAGGCTGGTCTGACCGCTACGGTCATCGCCCTTGACGGCATTGCCATTATCGTGAACACAGCCAACACCGTGACTGACCTTACTATCGAGCAGATTGCCGGCCTGTTCACCGGCGAGATTACCAACTGGTCTGAGGTTGGCGGCGAGGATATGCCTGTGGCCGTGATTGGCCGTGAGGCCGGCTCCGGCACGCGTGACGGCTTCGAGTCCATCGTTGGCGTGGAAGACACCTGTGCCTATGACCAGGAGCTGACCTCCACCGGCGCTGTGGTTGTCGCCGTGGCCTCCAACGAGTACGCTATCGGCTATGCCTCTCTGTCCAGCGTGGATGACAGCGTTGTGTCGGTGGATGTAGAGGGTGTGGCCTGCACGGAGGAAACCGTCCTGGACGGAAGCTATGCCATCCAGCGCCCCTTCATCATGGTGACGAACGACAACGCGGAACAGTCCGAGGCTGTCCAGGCGTTCCTGGCCTACTGCACCAGCAGCGAGGTGGCTGATATTATCGCCAACGCCGGGGCTGTGTCCACCGCGCAGTGAGACGAATGAAGTGGGGCGCGGCTTGTGCGGCTGCGTCCCATTTCTTATAAGGAGCGTTAATGAATAAAAAATATCTGACAGAACACGTCATGCACGTCATATTCCTGGTGTGCGGCTTTGTTACCATCGGGTGCGTGCTTGCCATCTCCTTATACATGATCATCAGCGGTATACCGGCCATCAAGGAGATCGGCATTGTAAACTTCCTGTTTGGCACCAAATGGGCCAGCACGGCGGCGGATCCGTCCTACGGGATTCTGCCTTTCATTCTCTCATCCATCTGCGGTACGCTGGGAGCCTGCGTTCTGGGTATTCCTCTGGGGATCCTGATGGCGGTGTTCCTGTCCAAAATGGCAAACAATAAAGTGGCCGGTATCGTCCGTCCGGCGGTGGAACTGCTGGCTGGCATCCCCTCTGTGGTGTATGGCCTGATTGGTATGACCGTGTTGGTACCTTTCATCCGCAAAACCTTCGGCTTGACAAACGGCACGGGTTTGCTGGCGGTCATTATTGTGCTGACGGTTATGATTTTGCCCTCCATCATCTCCCTGGCGGAGACGGCGCTTTCCTCCGTGCCTCCAGAATACGAGGAGGCCAGTTTGGCCCTGGGAGCCACGAAGATGGAGACGGTATTCAAGGTTTCCATCCCCGCGGCCAAGAGCGGTATTGCCGCCGGCGTGGTGCTGGGCGTGGGCCGGGCCATCGGCGAGGCCATGGCGGTCATGATGGTGGCGGGAAACGTCCCCAATATGCCGAGCCTTTTCAACTCCGTCACCCTGCTGACCACGGCCATCGCCAAGGAGATGAGCTATGCCTCCGGTCTGCAGCGGCAGGCGCTGTATTCCATCGGCCTGGTGTTGTATGTGTTTATCATAATCATAAACCTGGTGCTGAACGTAGCGCTGAAGCGGGGGAATAAGAAATGAGTACAAAGCGGAAAGTAAAGGACGGGCGGGTACAAGCCTGCATCTTTGTCAGTGTGACCATCGT
>JAJQHT010000116.1 GCA_021199595.1 Oscillospiraceae bacterium | reverse complement strand
CAACTCGACTATCATTCCCATTTAGAGGACTATTACGCCGCTCACGCCCAGTTAATGGAAACCATTGATGCCGCACTGAATGAGGAGGTTCATCATGATTACACTTGAACGTTTCCGAAAGAAAAACAAGTCCGCCATCTCTGTGGTGGACAACCGCTTTACGTCTGTTCAGTTTCCATCCCACGGCGACCCGAACCTTTCGTCCTGCATCACCGGTAATTATTCCCTGAACGATGACAATTACCTGGCCGAATGTGTCCGCCGAGAGGATGAACAGCTGGAGCCGCTGATCCAGACCGCCACCGATGACTTTAACGTTGGAGAGACCTTCAAAAGCCTCATTGCCGTCCAGACGCGCCGAGTCAAGAGCCGCTACCAGGAGGAAGTTGCCCTCAATGCGGTGCAAGGCGCCCGTATCATCAACGAGCGTAAGGTGCGCGAGGACGAAATCGACCGGAACCTGCCGCTGAAGGAGTCTAAAATCAACCGGTTAAACGAAGAAATTGCACCTTTAGAGGGCAAACACGCCCGATTCACTTTGCCCCTGGGCCGCAAGCTGCGTGTCTCCATGGGCGTCTTGGCCACGCTCCTGGCAATGGTGTTCGACGCCTACGTCAACTACTCGTTTTTTGAAAGGAGTATGACCCAAGCCCAGTGGATGTTGATCATCACTGTCATTGGTCTCTCCCTCATCAGTGACTTGACCACCTGCGTGGCCGGTATCCTCTGGTCCCAGCACGAAGCCGAACCCTCGCAGGGCAAAAAGGGCTTCTACTTCTCCATGGGCGTATTGCTTGGCCTCTATGTGTTTTCTGTGGGCCTCAGCATCGCCTTGCGTTTTGGGAGCATGGGGACTACCTTTGGCACTCTCTCCGGCGGGGAAATCGTGCCCAAGGAAGGAGGCTTCACCCTGTTTGAATACGCCTTGACGCTGGGCACTGCCCTTATCACCCCTACCACCGGTTATATCTGTCTCTTACTTAGCCGGGACCCTGATGGTGTCCTTGAAAACCGCCGACTTCGACTGGAAGCCGAACGGGACGCCTTGCAGCACGAGCGTGACGAACTTTTAGCCGAACGACAAGCGCTCGAATTGGCTCCTGACCCGATGATCCGCGACCGTGAGAACCGTCAAGCGGCTGAACAGAATTTCGAGACCCTTTGCTTGACACTCCAGCAGCACGCCGCGGCACTCTTGGCTCTCTATCAGAAAGACCCCGCCTACACGGACGCCATGTCCCAGTACTGCGAAGAGCTGCTGACGGAAAGCGAAACGCAGCCCACCGACAACGCCACAGCCGATAATGAGAAACAGGAACCCAACTTGAAGGAGGTTGTTTAAAATGATGAAGAAGTCCATTCTGCTCCTGCTGGCCCTGTCCCTTGCACTCTGCACCGCCTGCGGCGATAAGGGGGGCGCCGACGCCGATACCTCGTCCGCCACGGGTGAACCCGCGACCCAGAACACCGTCACCCTGGACGAGCCTTATAATCTCGTCCTGGTGGCGGGGATTGTGAACAACAACACGGTAGTAGATACTTCCATCGAAGAGATTTCCTCTCTTGCCGATCTTCCTGGTTCGACCTACGCCTTTATTGAGGCGGATGGCAGTCCCTCTGTCATCGTTCAGGGCACCATTGAGGATTATAGCACACAAGGGTATAGCAAGAACACGCTTCAGCGTGTGCAGGCCAGTGTCACCGCTGAGCTGGCCGCCCAGCTGGACGCCGCCGCCCCCGACAGCGCGGAGACGGACCTGGCCTCGGCTCTCTCCCTCGCGGTGAGGGGCCTGCGGGCCTTGGAGGGGCAGGAGAACCTGCTGGTTATTTATCACAGCGGTATCTCGACTACTGGTGTGATAAATATGGCAGAAATACCCATTTATCAGATGGATGTGGAAACCTCTGTGGAGACCGTCGCCTCCACTCTGAATCTTGACCTCTCTGGGATTCATATTATCTGGTATTGCTTAGGGGATGTAGGCGGCGACCAGTCGGCCCTCTCCGACAGCGAAGTGAGCACCCTCCAGTCCTTTTATGAGGGTCTTTTCCAGGAGATGGGTGCTGACAGCATTACCTTCATGCAGGACCTTCCTCTGGCGGATTCTTACAGCTTCGACCAGTCTGTCAGTGTGATGGAAACCGAAGGTACCTCCTCCGGCCTCCAGGCCAAGGTGGTCAGCGCCGAGGACGTTGAGGACGAGGACGAGGTAGAAGTTCTTTTCACGGATGGCGGCATTTTGAGTTTCGATGAACAAACCATTGCCTTCCTTCCCGATTCCACTGAACTGGCGGACGTGGATGCCGCGAGGGAGGCGCTGGATCACATCATCACCTACATGACCGCCACCCCCGTCGAGCTGCTGATCTGCGGCACCACCACCTCGGCAGGGGAGGAAGCATCCTGTATCAGCTTTTCCGAGGGCCGGGCGGAGACCGTCCGCGCCCTACTGGTGGAGGCAGGCATTGAACAAGACCGAATCCATATCCTAGGCTGCGGCTATAGTTCCTGTCTTTATGTGTATGACCGAACGGCAGACGGGGGCTTGGATGAGAGCGTCGCCCCTCAAAATCGCACCGTCAAAATGCTGGACTACAACTCCGACACCGCCGCCGAGATCATTTCTAGTCTCAGCCAATAAAACCCAGTCAAACCCAAGGAGGTGCCCACTCATGGAAGAATATTTCGTCTTGCTGGTTCGATTTGTCACCTGCCTTTCCGCCGTCATTGGTGCTGTAATCATTATGGTAAGGGCCGATGATAACGCCGCTGCCCGGCGGCTGGCCTGCGCGCTCGGCTTCCTTGTCGTGCTGTTCAATGAGCGGATCGGATACTACGTCTACCTTCTGTTCGGCAGTGTGCTGGAGACCCTGCTGGTGTCTACCAGCCTCGTGTTCGTGATTCTTTTTACCATCGCCCTTTTGCTGACCATCGCAGCACTCCCCATCCTCGCCGCAGTGCGGTGGGTCGTTCGATAAAAGGAGGTTTTTGTAATGTATATCGCACGGACTATGCAGTTCCTCCCATACGTCAGTCTCGCCGTTCTGGTGGCCGCTCTGCTCTTCCTTGAAGTAAAAGCATGGCGAGAGCAGTCCACCGAGGAACCGGAGCCGGAGCCTGGCCGCGCCGGGTTTATCAACCCTCCGGGCGGGGAAGGTTACGAATACTACGTCAACGGAACGAATATCGTCTATATTCTTCGCAAGGCGAAGCGTCGTTTCCGAGTGTACCTGGCAAAGACCACAACCTCCCCCTCCGCAAAAGTTAAACGGGATCGGTGGGGGCAGTACTTTACCGTTCGCTGCAACGACGCCGCAGCCTGCGAACATATCGTTGATGCCGCTTTCGGTATGTGAGGTGTTTCGTATGAGCAATTATTTCGATAACCAAACAAATTGGAGCTGGCAGGTAAATAATGGTAAGGCCGAGGTGGTGACGCACCACACCAATCCCAAACCACATTCCCACACGTTGGACGTCACAAATGCCCCCATAGGCGAGATGGCAGACAACCCCGGCAAAGTCATGGGCGAAGCACATCGTGCCGCCTCCCATGACTACGAAGCGACAGAAAGCAGTGGAAAGGAGAGCAAAATGGCGGATAAAAATAACTTTTTAGAGAGTATTCGCTGCGACGAGGCCACCATCGCCAAGACCAACGAGGCGGCCCGCAGTTTCTCCCAAAAGGCGTCCACCTCCAAAGGCAAGGCCGATGATGGCGGGCGTGAGCGCGGCGACGACGGCCCCGGCAAACTGGGACGAGAATCCGGCCATAAAACCGGCAGCTCTCATGTGGCCGCCATCCGCGCGGACATGATGATGTCTACCGGAAAAAGCTCCTCGTCTCAGGGCAAGGATGGACAGAGCGCCGGGAAATCCGCCGCGTCCACGGCCCACAGCGCCTCTGCCAAGGGCGGCAGCGCCACGGGTGGGAAAACCGGCGCGGTCTCCACCGGCGGGAAGGGCGGCGTGTCTGGTGTTTCTGCGGGCGGTTCGTCCGGCGGACATGGCTCCGCGGGCGGTGGTCATGGCGGGGGCAGTTCTGGCGGCGGTGGTCATGGC
>JAJQHT010000228.1 GCA_021199595.1 Oscillospiraceae bacterium | reverse complement strand
GTCGTAGATGGGGTTGCCCCAAAGCTGTCCCTCCGGGGCGAAGTCGTCCGGCGGCACCCCGGAGACGCAGGCGGGCCGCCGCTCACTGTCCAGCTGGAACAGCTGGGGGTTGGCCCAGACGTCCGCCGAGTCCAGCGGTGGATACAGGGGTACGTCCCCGATGATTTGGATGTCGAGGCTGTGGGCATAGGTGCGCAGCGCCTCCCACTGGGTGAAAAATTCAAACTGCACAAAGCGATGAAAGTCCAGCTGCTCCGCAAGAAGCGTTCTGTATCGGGACAGAGCCTCCGGTGCTCTCATGTGTATGTCCTCCGGCCACTGGCTCCACGGCAGACCGGAAAAATGGGTCTTCAGCGCCTGGAACAGAGCGTAGTCCTCCAGCCAGAAGCCGGCGCGGGCCAGAAACGCCTGATAGTCCTCTCCCGGTGTAAATCGGTCAAAGGCCTTCCGCAGCAGGGACAGGCGGTTTTCATACATCGCCCCGTAGTCCACGGCGTCCGGGCTGCTCCCCCAGAAGGGCGCGGCGATCTCCTCCGGCGTCAAAAGCCCCTGGCCAGCCAGGATGTCCAGGTCTATCAGATAGGGGGTTCCTCCAAAGGCGGAGGCGGACTGATAAGGGCTGTCCCCATATCCCGTAGGGCCGAGGGGCAGCACCTGCCAGCATTTTTGCCCCGCGTCACGGAGGAAGTCTGCAAATTCATAGGCTGCCTGGCCCATGGTGCCAATGCCGTGGGGAGAGGGCAGGCTGGTGATGTGCAGCAATATCCCGCTTTGTCTTGTAGTAGTCACGATAACTCCTTTTTTCTCTCGCTGCCCCTTGACGGCATCCGGCCCGGCGCATTACAATAAGGCTCAGAAAAAACCGGGAGGCGTTTTTATGAAAAAGACCCTTGGCATCATCGGCGGCATGGGGCCGGCCGCCACCTGCGACCTGATGGAGAAGGTCATCGCCCTGACCAGGGCTTCCTGCGACCAGGAGCATATTCACATCATCACCGACTGCAATACCAATATCCCAGACCGCACGGCAGCTATATTGCAGGGCGGGCCTGACCCCGTGCCGGAGCTGCAAAGGAGCGCGGCGCGGCTGGAGACAGCCGGGGCGGAGGTTCTCTGTATGCCCTGCAACACTGCCCATCATTTCTATGACCAGGTGGCCGATGCCGTGCAAATACCCGTTCTGCATATGCCCAGGGAGACGGCCGGGATCCTGCGTCAGGCGGGGGTCAAAACCGCCGGCGTTTTGGCCACGGATGGAACGGTGCAAAGCGGCGTATATGAAAAGGCGCTGGCGCGGGAGGGAATAGAGGCGGTCTATCCCGACAAGGAAGACCAGGCCCAGATTATGCGCCTCATATACCAGGGGGTGAAGGCCAGGGCTGTTCCCCTGGCAGATATACCCGTGGGGGAGATCCTCTCTCGTCTGCGTGGCAGGGGAGCGGAGGTGTTCCTGCTGGCCTGCACGGAGCTTCCCATTGCCTTCGCGGAGCTGGGGCAGATGGAGGGGTGCCTTGATCCCACCCGCGTGCTGGCCTTTGCCGCCGTCCGCGCCTGCGGCGGAGAGACAACGGCGGATTCCCCCTGGTGATACGATGTGTTCTGTGAAGCTTATTATACTCCGTCCCCGACCCGGACGCAACGAAATTCCGGCATAGCATTGACAAAATAGGGTTATGATGGTATAATCAAGCTACAAAAAGGGCGCTGTAGTAAGCGGTTAGCCCTGGGTTTGTTAAGGTTCAATGCAAAAACATCGGAAACCGTCACTGGCCAGAGTGGCGGTTTCTGCGTTTTACGATTATCGACACGGTAAAGCTACCGATGTGAAACGTAATACGTAGCATCATATCACCTCCCTTCCGGGAGTGTGACTAACCGCCTTTTAGCTTTCGCATACACAGCGCCCTGTTCCCTTTTTGGGGAACAAGGCCAGAGTAGCACAAAAACTGACAAAATGCAAGCATCCTGAACCATTTCGGCGGCTTGCATATCTTATCATTATACAAGAAACGAGGAACACCATTATGTATTTATTAGGCTTCATTGGCGTGGGGAATATGGGCGGCGCGCTGGCCCGGGCGGCGGCTATGACCGTTCCAGCGGAGCAGATTGTCCTGTCGAACCGCACGGCGGCCAAGGCAGAGGCGCTGGCCGGAGAGCTGGGCTGCCGCGCGGCGGACGCCGCGACTGTGGCCAGGGAATCCAAATTCATCTTTCTTGGCGTAAAGCCCAAGGATATGGCCGCCTGCCTGGCGGAGATAAGACCTGTCCTGACCGAGCGGGCGGGGGATTTCGTCCTGGTCTCCATGGCTGCGGGGCTGGATACGGTGGCCATCCAGACCCTCGCGGGGGCAAGCTGGCCGGTGATACGGCTCTGCCCCAATACCCCTGTCGCCATGGGGAAGGGGCTGGTGGCCTGGTGCTCCAGGGATACAAGCGCGGCGGATGAGCAGGCCTTGGCGGACGCCATGGCGGGCGCGGGCCTCTGGGATGCCTGCCCGGAGGCGCAGATGGATGTGGCCAGCGTCCTGGGCGGCTGCACGCCTGCTTTCGTGTATATGTTCATTGAGGCGCTTTCCGACGGCGCGGTGCAGTGCGGCATGAGCCGGGCGCAGGCCCTGGCATACGCCGCCAAGGCGGTGGAAGGGGCGGCGGCCCTGTGTGGTGCGGGGGAGAAGCACCCGGGCGCGCTGAAGGACGCGGTCTGCTCTCCCGGCGGCTCCACCATCGAGGGCGTTCTGAGCCTGGAGAAAAACGCCTTCCGCGCTTCGGCGGCGGAGGCCATTGTCACCGCCGTAGAAAAAACCCGGCGGATGGGGAAGTGACCATGACCAAGACGAACGCGCTGCGGCTGCTGGACGCCGCGGGGATACCATATAACACACGCGCTTATGATTACGACGAGAAAAACCCCTGTGGCATCCGCCCGGACGGTATGGACGACGCCCTTCAGGAGCGGATGTTCAAGACCCTGACCACCCGGGGGGAGCGGCTGGGTATCCTGATTTTTGTCATCCCTGTGAACCGGGAGCTGGATTTGAAAAAATGCGCCCAGGCCGCCGGAGACAAGCGGGTGGAGATGGTTCATATGAAAGAGCTGCTCCCCCTGACCGGCTATATGCGCGGCGGCTGCTCTCCGGTGGGGATGAAAAAGAAATACCCCGTCATTTTCGACGAGGAGGCGCTGCTGTATGACGCTATCTTCGTCAGCGCCGGACAGCGGGGGCTTCAAATGGAGGTAGAGCCGCAGGCGCTGATTGATTTTGTCGCCGGGCGCTGTGCGGACGTGACCAAGGACGCATAAAGATTTTTATTGACTTCCTGTGAAAATATTACTATAATGTTTTTTGTATTAAGCCTGTGTATCGGGCAAAAAACGAAAGGACGGAACAAAAAAATGAAAAAACTGCTTGCACTGCTCCTGGCGCTGGTCATGGTGTTTGCCCTGGCCGCCTGCGGCAGCAGCGATGACGCTGTGGAGGAGACCACCGAGGTTGAGGAGACCACCGAGGACGCTGCCGAGGCTGAGGCCGAGGCTCCCACCGCCGAGGAGGTCGCCGCTGCTGAGGGCGAGACCGCTGACGCTGGCGATGCCTCCGGCGAAGCATCCGGCGAGGTCGGCGCCGAGGTAGATACCTCTGCTTCCGGGGAAGCATCCGGCGAGGTAGAGGTCGTGGCTCCCGAGGATGAGGAAGAAGCCTCTCAGGAGCAGACCCTGGAGCTGTTCTCCATGGACGGCTATGAAAAGACCTTCGAGGGCTATATCCAGTGGGTTCGCGACGCGCTGAACAGCCAGACCGGCAACCCCAACCTGGAGTCTGACCTGGCCGATTTGGACGAGGTCACCGAGGACACCTACGACCCCGACTCCATGCCCTTCCAGATGCAGATCCAGTTTGGTCTGATTGTCTCCTATGAGGACTTCCTGAACAGCTGAGATTAACATCCAACATATGCAGGAGGCCCTGTCAAAACTGCGGTTTTGACAGGGCCTCTTTCTTTATATCCGCTGGTACATGGGGGTGTATCCGCTGCGATCCATTACGGCGCGATAGGCGGGACGCAAGATGCG
>JAJQHT010000154.1 GCA_021199595.1 Oscillospiraceae bacterium | reverse complement strand
AATGTGACGGCCTATGCGCCGAAATACCAATGCGCCCCCGGCACCGAGCTGTAAAGGTACGTTGTGACGATTTCGAACATGGAGCTGCGATGGTTAAAAACCATTCTGAACGACGCAGAGCATAAAATCAAGCTGTTCCTGTCCGACGGAGAGATCGCCATGCTGAACGGCCTGCTGAACCAATGCGCGCCCTCCGTCTCTCCCCTTCCGATGGATAAAATCGTGTTTTTCGACCGGTTCCACTTCCCGGAGAAGCAGGCGAAGCGTGAAGCGGCGGTGCTAGCCACGCTGGTGGAGTGCATCCAGGCCCAGAGGACAGTCGATATCAAATATCATACGCGGAAGCATCAGGTCAAAACGGGGACCTACAGGCCCATCGTTCTGGAATTTTCCAAGCGGAACAATCGGTTCCAGGGATTTCTCCAGGAATGTGACAGCGACCGCATTTGTACGATGAACCTTTCCCAAATCGAGCGCGCTGTTGAAACAGAAGCGTCTTTCGACTATGCCGCCGCTGAGCAGGCCCTTGCCGCTTACCGGGAGGATAACACCACCTCCGTCCAGGTCGCGTTTTACGATACGCGCAACATCGTTGACCGCATCCTCACCGAGTTTTCCCCGTGGGAAAAACGCTGCTCCTATGACCCGGAGACCGGGCTGTATCAACTGACGATTTTCTATCAAAAGCAAGACGAGGTGGACCTTGTGGTCCGCCTGATGGGATACGGCGGCGACCTGTACTTTGTTGACAGGGAACATCCGATTTGCACCGAGATCCAGTCCCGCATGACGCGCCAGATGGACCTGATCCGGGAACGCCGCAGCGCATACATCGACAGAGAGCCGGGTGATGATTTATGATGAACCGAACAGCGTTTGAGGACTCCCTGTTGCAGCCGCTGTCCTTCTGGAGCGGAAAAAGCAAGGCGGAGGTCAGCGCCCTGCTGGGAGAAGAAGCTGCACAGATGGTCCACTTTGACCAGCGAAACCCGCACCATTGTTACGACCTGTTTTTGCATACACTTTATACCGTTCAATTCGTGGATGACAGCGCCTCCGCCGCGCTGCGCGTCGCCGCCTTCTTTCACGACATTGGAAAGCCGTGGGTGGCGCGGGAAAAGCAGGGGCGATTGGTTTTTTATGGCCATGCCCAAAAATCTGCGGAGATCGCAGGGCCGCTCCTTTCCCGTCTCGGGTATGCGCAGCCGGATGTGGACCGTATCTGCTTTTATATCGGCCACCATGATGATTTTATCTCCTGGGTCCTTCCCTCGGAGCCATATGACCACAGAAATCCCTACCTGATTGAAATTACGGCGCAGAATGTTGCCGCCCACATCGAAAAAACGGCGGCGGAGACGGAATCGCTGCCGGGAATAAAATCCTTTGCATTGTGGTCTGAGCTGCTCTTGCTGGTCCAGGCGGACGCTTCCGCCCAGGCGGAGTATGTCTATCGAAACGGCGCCGTCATTGATTCGAGAGAGCATAAGGTGCGGAAAGCAAAAGCGATCCAGGCCGCGCTGAAAGAGAGCTTCGGATAAGCAGGAAAACAGAATACCCATTGGCTGACGCCAGCGCGAAACTTCGCCCGCTTGAAGTTTTGCGCTGGTTTTTTTGTGTTCCACTTTTATTTCCGATATCGGTTCGCATAAGACAATGAAAAGCGGTATACTTTCATCACAGAAGAAAACAAACCATCCTATAGGAGGAATCGAACATGAAAGAAAAAGTGATTGTCCGCATCAACAAGCGGAGGACCGGCATCGGGACAGCCCATGACTACGACTGGAAGTTGGAGTTCTATCTGGTCACAGGCGGCAGAACCATCTACCTGTTTACCCAGGACTACACCAAGGGCGTTTACGAGTTCTTCCGAAACGGGAGGTCTGTGAACGAGCTAAGGCAGTACCGGAAGTGGAACAGGAACCCTCGGCTGGATAAGACCATCGAGAAAATCCCTCTCTACAGGAGCTATGTCCTGCGGGAGATCGCGTAAGGAGGCGCAGCATGGAAAGACGCAGAAAACGCTTTAGCCTGGTGAGCGAGCCGCAGCCGCCCAACCCCAGGCGCATCCGCGGCTCTGACGATCGGAAGAATGGAGTGTGGAACGATGAAACAGAAAAATACCATTTCCGCTATGGGGGAGGCACAGCGGATACAGCTGAAAAAGAGCATGAGCAAAAAAGCGTACCAGGAACTGTGCCAAACATATCGATGCACTATGACGCTTGGCAGAAACTATGGAACGCGACAGATAGCTTCTGCCCGCGACAAGGCGCGCAAGCGGCACAAAATTTCCGAACAGGAATATAAATTTTGACAGGAGAGGTATAATGACTGCAAGCGAACGAAGACAGGAAGTTCTCAAAAGCCTTTTCATCGGGATGGAGCCGACCTGTGAAAAGGAAGCGCAGGAGCGCGAAAAAACCGAACGTTCCGACGCGCCGGAGCGGAGACGGAACGCCGACATTCGGTCCGAACTGGAGAAAAAATTTGACGAGTTATACGGCAACTGGTGCGATCCGGGCGGCGCTGTGTAGGCGCAGCCGCGAGCGGGGCGCTGTTTGATAAAAAAATCCCAGCATGAGTTTCCCGCTTCCGGGCAAAGTAACACAGACGGTGCTGCGCCATTCTTTGTGGATGGGATGCGCAGCCCGCCAAAAGGCGTACCGTTGGTGCGCGGAAAGGGAGGAGAAACCATGCTTGACAAAATTGCGCTGACCCTGGCCATCATCGGCGGCCTCAACTGGGGCAGCATCGGCCTGTTCCGGTTCGACGTGGTGGCCTGGCTCTGCGGCGGCAGCGGCAGTGTGTTCAGCCGCCTGCTCTACACCCTGGTGGGGCTGGGTGCGCTGTGGTGCATTTCGCTGCTGTTCCGAAATCAGGACGCCGTGGAAGGGGAGACTTCCAGGGCGTAACCGCCAGACCATCCGCAGGACAGACCTTTTCAACGGGGTCTGTCCTATTTTTTGTCACGCGCCCCGCCCGTCCTCCATCCAGTCGGTGTCTGCCAGCAGCTGCTCCAGCTGCCGCCGGTTATCCTCCAATGCCGCCTGCTGTCGGGCGGCCTCCTCCGGCGTGGGTGCGCTCCGGGGTTCCGGCCCCCGCCGGGGCCTGTTCTGCGCCTGTCCGCCGGGGACGCCTGTTTTCTCCCACCGGCGCATGATGGCGGCGAGATAGCCGAAGGTTTTGCCGTTGTGCGCCCTGGCTTCGTCGAACAGCCGCTCGACGGCCTCGCTTCCGCAGGTCTGACACCAGTTCTCCAGCGTTTCCCGCTGGGCGGCGTTGGGGGAGATGCCTGTCACGGACCGACACCGGTCGGCAAGCCAGCCGAACTCTTCTTTTTGTTCAGCCGCCGCCTCCGATTCCGCCGGAATCGGGCTGGCTGCTGCTAAAAAAGCATTTTTATCTTTATCTTTATCTCTGTCTCTATCTATATCTTTATCTTTATCTTTATCTATATCGGCTTCATTCGCCTGCGTTCGGCAGCGTTCGCTGGCGTTCGCTTCTTCGGGGACCGTTTGACTGCATTCGGCTGCGTCCGCTTCCTTTGAAACCGGTTGGCTGCCTTCGGCTGCTCCCATTTTTTCGGAATCCGCTTCTCCTGGGTTTTGACTTCTCTTTTTGGCGTTTTTGGAATTTTGCTCACATCTCTTTCGATATTTCTCAGCATCCCGGTCAAAGGCGGCACGCACAAAGGAAAAGGCCATCGCCACCGCCGGGTCGCCGCCATCGTAGGGCTGGCCCCGGTTGACATAGGCGAACATGGCAAAGGACAGCGCCCCCATCTGCTCGTTGCTGAGAGTAGAAAAGGAATCCTCCCAGTCTCGGTATACCAAAAAACTCTTTCTCTCTGCCATTGTAAAACACCTCCGGTTAGTTTGCCCTTATTATAGAACATTTGTTCGTTTTCTGCAACGGCAGTTCGGAAGGTGCGGGCGCATTTGCGGGGATTTTTCGGGAAAACGTGTAGTTTGTGTACCACATAATACATGTTTCCGCAGGGCAGGGCAAAACGCCCCGGACAGAAAAAACACCCTCTGATGAAATGTTTGATATAGTCCCCTTAGAGTAGACACTCGAAAAAGCAAAAAATTCGAGGCT
>JAJQHT010000050.1 GCA_021199595.1 Oscillospiraceae bacterium | reverse complement strand
ACCATCATCCTTGCAGACTTGCCTTCCTTACCCTTTGTTCAGTTTTCAGGGTACATCCCTGAATCAGTTGGTGGCTATTACAGCGGGGGTCCACCCGTTCCCATTCCGAACACGGCAGTTAAGCCCGACTGTGCCGACGATACTTGTCTGGAGACGGACCGGGAAAATAGGTCGCCGCCAACATCAAAGAGACATCTTTCATTTGGAAGATGTCTCTTTTTGTTGTATGAAATTATTGAAGGAGATCACTGTGTATTATAACAGTAATGTATATATGGCTTATGCCGAAGAGGATGGATGCGGCGACAAGCAGCCAGTGTCTGAGGAATATGCCGCTGAAGAAAAATATTGCTGTTGGTAGCGCGGCTAATGTGATCGCTTTTTTTGACGTTGCTGATTTGCAGTAAAACGGCCAAATGAGCAGGTATGCAAGAAGCAGAAGCGCTGTCCTTCCGAAATATAGAAGCATTTCTGTGACACTGTGGAACCCAAATTTTCCTACCACTATGGGCAGAATCATTAGCGTCATGCACGCCTATCGTCCGACCTGTTCCGCTGCGATTACAAATTTATACCGCCCCCTGTTTTTCTCCGAAGGTGTTTTTAGTGCGAAAAGGATGTTTGGAACAAGCATAATGCCTACTATGAGCGTGTCCCATACATTTATCTAGTTAAATTTCATTGTGATACCTTCTATTTTTTTCGGTAATTTGAAATCGTTAGAAATCAGAAATAAGGACAGCGCCAAAAGAAACCTTTGGCGCTGTCCTGCGTTCCTGTTACTCTTTGCTTGGGCGAGGACTTACTCCATGGGATCGCCCAGGGAGCCGCCGCCAAAGCCGTCGGGAGGTGTGTCGCCAAGGCCGTCGCCGGAGGAGGCGGCGCCCGCTTCCTCAGTGGTCAGAGGCTCCACAGTGAGGGTGCCGTCCTCATTTTCGGTGACGGTGCCGTTGACAGTGCAGCCCTCGCCAATGGTCAGGCTGTTGATGATGCAGGTGCCGGTAACATTCCAGACTGCGCCGTTTTCGAGCGTGACTTCAATTTGGCCGATACCGTTATAGGCCACGGTGTTCAGCACACGGCCGGAGGTCAGGTAATCATAGGTGTTCTCCTCGGTGCCGTCTATAGGCTCGCCGTCCTTGTTGAAGAAGAACTGGCCGACGATGGCATTGCCGTCCGCGTCGCAGTGCTGAGCATAGCTCGTGGAGATAACACCGGTGATGGTGCTGTTGTCCAGGGTAATGGCCACGGTGGAGGTCGTCCAGGTGGACAGGTAGCTGGTTGTGCCGTCATAGGTGTCTTTGGTGGTGGTATTGTTGCTGCTGCCGGTGGAGTTATAGATGTCGCCGGTCAGGTCGGAGTCCTTGATGGTGACGGTCTTGACTGTACCCGAACTGGAGGCCTCGCCGGAGGCGTCGCTGCTGGCCTCGTTGCTGGCGGAATCGCTTGAGCCTGCCTCGTTTGCGAGGTATTCCTCATAGGTCAGATCCAGAATATCCATTTCAGTGTCGTTGGCATCGGTGCCCACGTCGTCGTTGTCCATGAACTGGAACAACACGCCGCCCCAGGCATTATCCTTCGTCCAGGAAACGGTGATGTCCTCCACAGTGATGTCCACCGCACCGGTGGATTTTACGGTGAAGAGATAGTCCGCGATGTCAAAGTCGGAGTGGCTGACCACCATGGTATAGGCGGAGCCGTGGCTCATGAAGCCGGTGCGGTCAGACCAGCCGTAGCCGCGCTGAGTATCGGAGCTGGTGAAATCGAAGGTGCCGCCGGTCAGGATGGCCAGATAGTCGGGGGCATAGAACTGGCAGCCGAAGAAGTTGTCGTCAAAGCCGTCGCAGTAGGTGATATAGCCGCTGCCCTCGGTGGTGTCATAGACGTTGAGGTAATAGGTCTCTCCGTTCACGGTGGCCGTTACCTCGGCGTTCTCCTCGTCCGTCACCGCGCCGATGACACCGACAGTGTCCGTGCCGTTCAGAACGCCCTTGCCGGAATCGGTGGAAAGCACCGCCCAGGCATCGCTGACGGCCAGGCTGTCATAGAAGCTCAGCGTGGCCTGCCCATAGCAGATGCAGGCGCGCATACTGCCGTATAGGCCCAGAGCCAGCGGCACGCACTGGAGCATGGGGGCGCTGTAGTTGCTGGTGTAGTTGTCGTTGTAGTAATAATAATGTGTGCCGGAGCCGAACATACTCTCGTAATCCTCGGCATAATACTCGCCGGAGATGTCGTAGGCTTCGATCTCCTCGTCGGTCAGCGGCTCGTCCGCAATGATGAATTTGTCATAAGAATAGGCTGTGAAGCCATATTCATCCGCCGCCTCGGTGGCCAGCACTACGGTGTCGTACACGTCCACCACGGAGCTGCCGCCGGCCCAGATGCCGTCATGCAGAGGGCCTTCCGTGACAACGGTCACGCCCTGGATGTCCACCTCTGCGCTGCCAGCGATGGAGATAACCGTGCCCCAGCCGCCGTTGGTGCCGAAGTCGTTGCCGCCCAGGCCGGCGGAGTTGATGGTCACGTCCTGGATGGTGTGGTGGGAGCCGTCCTCGTTATAGACATAAATGCCGGAGATATAGCTCGCGTCGATGTTTATCTCGCCGCCAACAATGCCCTCGTCGGTGATTTCCGCGTCAGCGGATACCGCCGCCGGGATGGAGCGCTCGGCCTGGTAGGCGCCATTCTCCAAATCCACCACGCCAGTGAAGTAGAAGTTGCCCCAGTTGGCGGAATTCATGGACATAGCCACGGTGTCATAGTTTCCTTTGTCGATGACATACAGCTCCGCATCCGCCGTCCAGTTGTCCGGGTCGGCCAGCTCGACCACCGTGCCGTCTATCACCAGCACAAAGGTCTGGCTGTCCACGTCAATGGTCTGGCTGGAGCCGTCGGAAAATTCCACGGTCTCATATTGGCTGTAAAGGGCGGAGTCCACATAGTTTGCGTCCTCCTCCCGCAGGGTGACCGCCGTGATGACCACGGCCTCCTCCGAGGAGGCCAGGGCCGGCACTGCCAATGCCGTCAGCATCAGCACGGCCATCAGCACGGCCAGAAGTTTTTTGCAGCTTTTCATAGGTTCTCCTTTCAATGTCAGGGCCGCCGCCTGTCGGCGGCCATTAATATTGTTAATTGTAGCACATACATCTGCCCTTGGCAAGGGCTTCTTTTTATCTTGAGAAGCGCTTATTTTTTATATAGGTATTGCAATTCTCCGTCCTGTATGGTTAAATATATTTATATAATTATTTTTAAGCAACTAAGCCATACCGACTGAAACGGAGGACGGAACATGACCGATATTTTTTCAAAATGTGCGGAAAACGAGCTGGTGACAGAGGCCAGGGCCAGGGACATCTATCCTTATTTCCACGCCCTGCAGTCCCGCCAGGATACCGAGGTTATCATGGAGGGTAAGCGACGCATCATGCTCGGCTCCAACAACTATCTTGGCCTGACCACCTGCCCCCCGTGTGGTGCAGGCGGGCATAGAGGCCCTGGAGCGCTATGGCACCGGCTGCTCCGGCTCCCGGTTCCTGAACGGCACGCTCATGCTCCATCAGGAGCTGGAGGCAAAGCTGGCCGCCTTCCTGCGGAAAGAGGACGTCGTCACCTTCTCCACCGGCTTTCAGTCGAATCTGGGCATCATCTCCGCCATCGTGGGCCGGGGGGACTATGTGATCTGCGACAGGGAAAACCATGCCAGCATCTATGACGGCTGCAAGCTGTCCTACGGCACCATGCTGCGCTATAAGCACAGCGACATGGCCGACCTCGAGCGTCAGCTTCAGCGGGTGCCGGAACGGGCCGGCTGCCTGATCGTGACGGACGGCGTGTTCTCCATGGGCGGCGACATCGCAAAGCTCCCGGAGATCGTCCGCCTGGCCAAGGAATACGGCGCACGGGTCATGGTGGATGACGCGCACGGTCTGGGCGTTCTGGGCGAAGGGGGCCGCGGCACTGCCAGCCACTTCGGGCTGGAGGATCAGGTGGACATATACATGGGCACCTTCTCCAAATCCCTGGCCTCCCTGGGGGGCTATATGGCGTCCAGCCATCTGGTAGCTGAGCACGTCCGCCATACCTCCCGCCCCTTTATCTTCTCC
>JAJQHT010000235.1 GCA_021199595.1 Oscillospiraceae bacterium | reverse complement strand
GGGGATGGTCATGTCCATGTGGCGTTCCGTGGTGGCGAGAGATTCATGGTCATAGAGCGCGTCCTCCCGCCCGTCCATCCTTGGTACCAGCGTCGGCCCCGGACAGAGGGCGTTGCAGCGTATGCCCCGGCCCGCATATTGCAGGGCAATGTTTTTCGTCATGGCGATCACGGCGGCCTTGGCCGCGGAATAGCTGACCCCGGCGTTGCCGTATACTCCCGCGATAGCGGAGAGATTCACGATGACGCCGCTGCCCTGGGATTCCATAATGGGCAGGGCGGCCCGGCAGAAGCGCAGCACGGCGGTCTGGTTCAGCGCTATCATCCGCTGCCACATCTCGTCGGTGCATTTAGCGGTGGTCATGTGCTGGTCGCCGTCCCCGGCGTTGTTGACCAGCACGTCGAGGCGGCCAAAGCGCTCCAGGGCGCGGCGGAACACGTTGTCGCAGTCAGCCTGGCTTGTCACGTCCCCCGGCACGGCAAGGCATACGCCCCCGGCGGCTTCAATCTCTGCCGCAAGGGCTTCCAGCGGCTCCCGCCGCCGGGCGGTCAGAATCAGTTTGGCCCCCTCGCTGGCGAAGCGCCTTGCCGCGGCGGCCCCAATGCCGGAGCTGGCTCCGGTTATCAGAGCGATTTTGTTTTCCAGTCTGTTTCCCATGGCGGCCTCCTTATCGGATAGAGATGGCGGCGGCGAAAGCGTCGTTGTTGGCGTCTCCCAGAGTACTGCCGCCCTTGGCGCAGTCGCCCACCACATAGACACCCTCCGGGTACCGGGCCAGCAGGGTGTCGGCCAAGGCCCTGTCCGGCGTGACGCCCAGGGCGATCACATAGCTGTCTCCCGGATAGACCTGCCCGCTGGCGGTGTGTACGCCGTCCTCATCGAAGGAGACGATGGTCTCTTCGCCCACGCGCTTTACATTATATTGGTCGAGCTGGTGATTTATTTCGATGTGATTGAACACCGGCATTTCCGCCGCCCATTTTTCCACCGGCGGACGGCCCAGAACGGTCACATCTCTTCCCTCCATGGCCAGCATGACGGCGCATTCCAGCCCTACTATGCCCCCGCCGCAGACCACAACACGCTGTCCCACCGGCTTTGTGTGCAGCTCGCAGTCCGCCACAGAGACAACTTTTTCCCCGTCGATGCCGGGCAGTGGGGGATGGACGAACCGGGAGCCGGTGGTGACAATGACCGCGTCCGGGTTCTCCGCCTCCACTAATTCCGGGGTGACGGCAGTATTATATAGTATCCTGGCCCCGCACTGCTCCGTCTGGCGGATGTCCCATTGGAGATAGAGGCGCATATACTCCTTGAAGGGGGCTGCCGCTGCGATGTTCAGCAGCCCGCCCAGCCTGTCCGATTTTTCGTACAGCGTGACGTCATGGCCCATCTGAGCGCAGGTCTGGGCCGCCATCATGCCGGCAGCACCGCCGCCGATGACCATGACCTTTTTCTTCGACCCAGCCAGGGCGGATAGATCTAAGTGCTTTCCCAGCAGGGGGTTAATGGCGCAGCGCATACTGGTGCCGTAGTTGTTGGCGTTGCCGCACCAGTCGCAGCGGGTGCAGGGGCGCACCTGATCCGCCTGTCCCAGCAGGCTTTTGTGGATGAGATCCCCGTCCGCCATGTATGCCTTCGCCATGACCACGATGTCCGCCTGCCCGGCGGCGATGATGTCCTCTGCTTCCTGGAGGCTGGTGATGTTTCCCACCACCGCAACAGGGATACGAAGCCTTTTTTTCGCCTCCGCCGCGAAGGCCACGTTCAGCCGCCGCCCCTTGAAATAGGTGGGGATGGTGTAGGTGGAGCCGTAATTGAAAAAGATGTTGCCCCGCGAAACATGAATGATGTCCACATATTCCTGGGCGCGCTCCATGAATTGCAGGGATTCCTCAAGCTGTAAGCCGTCCGGGGTGTCCTCCTGGGCGGAGACCCGGCACTCGATAACCATGTCCGGCACGGCAGCCCGCACCGCCGCCAGCACCTCCAGGGGGAAGCGCATACGGTTTTCCAGGCTGCCGCCGTATTCGTCCGTTCTGTGGTTGGAGGCGGGGGAGAGGAACTGGGCCAGGAGATTGTTGTGGGCGCAGTGAATCATCAGGATGCGCAGTCCTGCCTTCTGACAGCGGACGGCGCACTGGACATACTGCTCCCGGATGTAGTCCATGTCCACCCGGTTCATGGGCTTGATATACCCCAGCGGCCCGCCGTTCAGGGGCACGTCCGAAGGGGCCAGAGCCGGAACATTCGGGTCGCCGCCGGAGCCGCGCCCCGCGTGGGCCAGCTCGATGGACAGCTCCGCCCCATGCTCCCGCGCCGTGCGGACAAGCTGTTCCATGCCGTGAATACAGCGGTCGGCGGTGACGTTCAGCTCGCACGTCCAGGCGCTTGAATTGCTGTGTACCACCGGGGTGTTGCCGATGGTCAGATAGGAGACCCCGGTGTCCGCCTGCCAGGCCACATAGTCCAGCATTTCCTGGGTCACTTCCCCCTCCGGGGAGCATTTCAGTACCACCGTGGGGGCGTATTCCAGGCGGTTTTTCAGGGTCACACCCCGTATTTTCAGGGGCTGGAACACATGAGGATATAAATTGTTTTTCAGCATGGAAGCATTCTCCCTTTATGTTTTTCTGTCAGAATGATAACACATTTTCCTGCCGAGGGGAAATACGCTGATTGCAAAGGGGTATATAAAAATCCATATAATCAAATCCGCTCCGGCAGCGTGGCAGAGAAATCATTGGCAAGCTCCCGCTCCCGCAGGAAAAACCGGGCGACGATCTCATAGAATTGCAGCGCCGCCTGACTTAGCCGTACCCCGTCCCGGCGCACCAGGCCCAGCCGCGCGGGAGGCAGCTCCTCCCGAATGCGCAGGCAGGTCAGCTCCAGCTCCGGCTCCCGATGCATCAGCTTTAAATAATTGGACACCGGCGCGATGGACAGTCCGCCCCCGTGAAGCGTCATGCTGACCTCCACCCGGTTGTCGTCGCAGAAAAAACGCTGGTTGGGCCGGAGACGGCCCGCGTGGGTCAGCTCGTCTATAAGCTCTCCGTCGTCACGGGAGAGATTGCATATCAGAGGCTGACCGTCCAAATCCCGGAGAGAGACCAGCCTGCTTTTCGCCAGCGGATGATTTTTAGCCAGCTGAACGACCCGTTCGCAGCGGTCAAACTCCATATATTCAAGTCCCTGAAGAGACGGCGAGCCAAAAACGAAGCCGAAGTCCGCGCTCCCGTTCAGCACCCGTTCCACCACCTCGTCGTTCCGGCAGTGGAGCTGGCGGAAGCACACGCCGGGGTGCTGAGAGAGGAAGTCGTCCAGCAGGTTGCCCAGCAGGTCAACAATTACGCTGGCTACCCGCACCTGCTCATCCGCCTGGCGTTCCGTTTCCCGCAGGGTGGTCACGGCCTGGTCAAGCTGGCCCAGAATGCTGTCCACATAGCCCAAAAACAGCTGCCCCGTGGGAGTGAGCTTTATCTTTCCCTTTCGCCGGTCGAACAGGGAGACCCCCAGCTCCTCCTCCAGCCGCTTCAGGCTGGTGGAGAGATTTGGCTGGGCAACATAAAGAATCTCCGAGGCCCTGGAGATGTTCTCCAACCGGGCGATGGTCTGAAAATATTGTAATTGCAGTATGTCCATGGTGTCACCTCCCGGCCATTGTATCACAGGACGCTGGGAAAGAAAATGGTGTGTTATATGAAAAATCATATAACTTTATCCGGCATGGGTATTTTGCAAAGGAATCAGAGCTGTGATACAATAACGCCATAGAAATCACAAATATATTCTGAAAGGATAGATTTTTATGGAAGATTTTAAAGGAAAGGTGGTCATCGTCACCGGCGCGGCCACAGGGATGGGCCGGGACGCGGCCCTCGCCTTTGGGCGCGAGGGGGCCAAGGTCGTGGCCGTTACCGGCCATAACGCCGCAGCGGGGGAGGAGACGGCCCAGGCCATCCGAAACGCCGGGGGAGAGGCTATATTTATCCAGTGCGACGTGTCGGACGAGGAGCAGGTCAAGGCCATGGTGGAAAAGACCCTGTCGGTCTATGGCCGTCTGGACTGCGCCTTCAATAATGCCGGTATCGGGCCGGACGGGGTGCGGGTTCCCTTTACGGC
>JAJQHT010000133.1 GCA_021199595.1 Oscillospiraceae bacterium | reverse complement strand
GGCAACTGCGTCCATCGCACAGGATCTTGGGATGGAAATTGTGGGCCTGAAGGGCCACCATGCCGACGAATTTCTGCTGCCGCTGTTTGAAACGCTGGAGAACGCGGAAAACATCCCCATCAACATCGCCACACAGCATCCCTTTGAGCAGGCGAACATCATTCAGCGGGTCAAGCCGGACGCGATCATCATCCATACCGGCGGCAACAGCATTTCCGCTAAGCACGGCCTGCCGCTGCTGCCTCTGTTCAGCGCGTCCATCAACTATCTTGGCTACTCAGGAGAATATGAAATGGCCCGCAGACTGAACCGCATTATGAAAAATCCCTCACTGAACCGGCACCTGAGTCAGAATTGCCCCAAGCCCTTTAGGCAGAGCTGGTATCAGGAAGAGCCGTTCAAATACATCAAGGAAGGGTAAGGTTCGTCATGTCCAGAGAGCTTGAAACGCGGTGTATCCACGGAGATGGGCATCTAGGCGTTACCGACAGCACCCGTGCCGTCAGCTTCCCTATCTATCAGACCGCTACCTTCGGTCATGTGGGGCTGGGACAGTCCAGTGGTTATGATTACACACGAGAGGGTAATCCGACCCGGCAGCGTCTGGAGGAGACCGTCTCATCTCTGGAGGGGGCTTGGGATACCGTGGCCCTCTCCTCCGGAATGACGGCGATCAGCGTATGCTTTGAGCTGTTTCAGCCGGGAGATCATATTATCTGCTCGGAGGATCTGTATGGCGGTGCGGTTCGGCTGTTTCAAACTGTCAGCCGGAAGAACGGTCTTTCCGTCAGCTACGCGGACACGTCGAATATGGAGCAGGTACGCGCCCAGCTACGCCCGGAGACCAGGGCGCTCTATATCGAGACGCCTAGCAATCCCATGATGAACATCACAGACCTGCGCGAATGTGCGGCGCTGGCGAAAGAGCGGGGCCTGCTGCTGATTGTGGACAACACGTTCCTCTCCCCCTGGCTGCAAAACCCAATTGACCTGGGGGCCGACCTGGTGCTTCACAGCGGAAGCAAATTCCTGAGCGGACACAACGATACCATTGCCGGCTTTCTGTCCTCGGCCAGCCGGGAGCTGGCTGAACAAATCCGGCTTATTGCCAAGACCACCGGCGGAATGCTGGCGCCCTTCGATAGCTGGCTGGTGCTACGAGGCATCAAAACACTGCCTGTACGAATGGAACGCCAGCAGGAAAGCGCGAAGAGGATCGCCCTGTGGCTGTCTCAGCAGCCGCAGGTTCAGCAGGTATTCTACGCTGGTCTGCCGGAGCATCCCGGTTACGCCGTCAACCGCGCCCAAGCCAGAGGGGCAGGCAGTACGCTCTCCTTTCGGACGGACAGTGTTGAAACGGCCCATCGGATCCTTCAAAAGGTGAAGCTCATCACCTTTGCGGAGAGCCTGGGCGGGACGGAAACTCTGATTACCTACCCCGTGACGCAGACCCACGCAGACGTGCCGCCCACCATGCGGGAACACTTGGGCATCACAGAGACTCTGCTTCGTCTGTCTGTTGGTTTGGAGCACGTCAATGACATTATCGAAGATCTGCGTCAGGCCATGGAGAAATAGGGATGAAATACTATGATTTTGATCGACAGATCAACCGTTGGGGTACTAACAGTCTTAAATACGATTTTGCCGCAGAGCGGGGCCGACCGGCGGATGTGCTTCCGCTCTGGGTGGCCGACATGGATTTTCAGGCCCCGGAGCCGGTGCTGAATGCCTTGAGAAAGACTGTGGAGCATGGCGTTTTCGGTTACAGCGAGACGAAGGAGAATTATACGCAAATCGTGTCCTCCTGGTTCCGAGAGCGATTCGGTTGGGAAACCCGCCCGGAATGGCTGGTCAAGACGCCCGGTGTTGGCTTTGCCTTGGCTATGGCGGTGCGGGCGCTGACCTGTCCCGGCGACGGGGTGCTGATTCAAACGCCTGTCTATTATCCTTTTTTCAGCGTGATTCGGGACAACGGACGAAAGGTGGTCGAGAACCGGCTTCGCTATATCCAGGGCCGGTATACCATTGATTTTGAGGATTTTGAGCACCAGATTAAGGATAATCGGGTAACGCTCTTTCTCCTGTGCAGTCCTCACAACCCGGTGGGCCGCGTATGGACGCAGGATGAGCTGAGGCAAATGGGACGCATCTGCGAGCGATATGGAGTTTATGTGGTCTCTGATGAGATTCACTGCGACTTTGCTTTCCCGGAGCATCCTCACCACATCTTTCCGAACGCTGTTCCGTCAATGGAGGGACGCACCATTGTCTGCACCGCCGCCAGCAAATCCTTCAATCTGGCGGGATTGCAGGTATCGAATATTTGGATGCCAAATGAATGGATTCGCCAACGATTCGTCCGGGAGATAGACAAATGCGGTTATTCCCAGCTTAATCAGTTGGGACTGGTAGCGACCCAGGCGGCCTACACTGGCGGCAGCGAATGGCTAGAGCAGTGTAAAACCTATCTGCGGCACAATCTGGACTTTCTGCGGGCATTTTTGACAGAGCGCATCCCTCAAATCCGATTGGTGGAGCCGGAGGGAACCTATTTCGCCTGGCTGGATTGCTCCGGGCTGAAGTTGAGCAGCAGAGAATTGGATGATCTGATTCTCCACCGTGCAAAGCTGTGGCTGGATCCGGGAGCCATGTTCGGTGGCGGTGCGGAGCAGTTTCAGCGCGTCGTCCTGGCTTGTCCCCGGAAGACATTGGAGACAGCTTTGGAACGGTTGGCAACAGCGGTGCAGAGTTTGCCTTGAGAAGATTTAACCTTGGACGATATATTTGGAGGTCATAATGAGTCAGGATAAAAAAGAGACAGAACGGAAAGAACCTATTGCCCCAGCCCAATTTCGGCAAATACAGGAGCTTGCAAGTACTATACGTTATGGCTCGATCACCCTTGTATTTCAAGATGGCGCTTTGATTCAGATCGAGAAAAATGAAAAAATACGCATATCAAAGCCGTGAATCCTCTGGACACAGCGGGGGTGCTGCATATGTCCCATATACCGACACTCTTTTGCATCCCATTTTGGAAGGAGATATGAAAATGAACAGCGTCAGCGCTAAAACGGAGCAATACACACAAGGCAATCCGCTGGAGCATATATCCAATCTGCATCCCTGCTTCAGCGGAGGCGTCAATACAAATCGGGGGCGAGTTCATCTTCCGGTCAGTCCGGCCTGCAATATTCAATGCGCCTTCTGCAATCGAACACTCAATGAAACGGAACGGAGACCGGGTGTAACCGCCCAGCTTCTGTCGCCGGAAGCCGCTGCGGATGTAGTGGATCAAGCGTTGGAGCTGTGTCCAGAAATCACGGTAGCCGGTATTGCGGGGCCGGGGGATACGCTGGCCACCCATCATGCTATCGACACATTCCGCCTGATACAACAGCGGCACCCGGAGTTGATTAACTGTCTGAGCACCAATGGGCTTCTGCTGGAACAGTATGCAGAAGAGCTGATTGAGGTGGGAGTCCGAACCATTACGGTAACGGTCAATGCGGTGGACCCGGAGATCCTGAAGCATATCTGCCTGTGGGTCGTGAAAGACGGAAAACGGTATGAGGGAGCCAAGGGAGCGGCAGTCCTGATCGAAGCCCAGAAGCGGGGCATTTCCAAAATCTCCTCACTGGGCGCTCTGGTCAAGATTAATATGGTGCTGGTACCGGGAATCAATGACAGCCATGTGGAGGAGGTTGCCCGCACGGTGAAGGATCTGGGAGCGAATTTTCTCAATATCATACCGCTGATTCCGCAGTATAAGCTGTCCCATCTGCGGGAGCCGTCCTGCGAGGAGCTGTACGCCGCACGGGAACGGGCGGAAGCGTATCTGCCTGTGTTTCGTCACTGCCAACGCTGCCGCGCCGATGCTTGCGGTATCCCCGGCAAGACAGAGCTTGCAGACCAGCTCTATCGGTTCCGCCAGGCTCCAACCACCTTCTCGCACGGCTGATGTAGAGAATACTGGATGCCGTTAATCGATAAGATGTGGACTTTTAGCCTTTTATGATAGTAAAAAAGAAAAAGCCTTTGCCAAAGCTAGCTGCCGAAAGACGGCAACAGTTGACAGAGGCTGTTTCATTTTTTAAGAAGAGTAAATTACCCTTGACAAACCT
>JAJQHT010000022.1 GCA_021199595.1 Oscillospiraceae bacterium | reverse complement strand
CCCCCCCCCCGCCCCCACCCCCGGCCCCCCCCCAAAACCCCCGCGCCCCCCCCCCACCCCCCGCGGGGGGGCCCCGGCCCTCTGTTTTTTATTCCAGCAGCTCCTTCAGGCGGAGACTGGCGGCGTATAGCTCGTTTTTGCTGTAGGTGCAGCCCTCATCCGCCAGTACGAGGCGGATGGCGTCCTTTCGGTTGCAGCCCTCCCGGACGATTTTGTCCACCAGCAGGGCCTCCGGGGAGACGATATGCTCCTGCTTGGGGATGAGGTATTCCTCCGCCAGCTCCGCCACCAGGGCAAATTCTCCCTTGTCGTAATTGCCCTTTTCCAAAAGCTGGTCGCGCACCTCCGCCGGTGTGCCGCGGAAGGTCATCTCGTGGAGCTTGGTCAGGTCGTTGCACAGGCACAGCTGGCAGGGGACGGCCTCCTGGACGAAATACTCCACCGTGTCCATAATGCGCTTGGGGGACTCATAGAACACCCATGTCCGGCTCAAGCCCCGGCGCATCTGATCCAGCAGCTTCCGGCGGGGGGCATTTTCCCGGGGGAAAAAGCCGTAGAACTGGAAGGTACTCAAATCGAACCCGGAGATGGAGAGGGCCGCCACGGCGGCGCAGGCCCCGGGGATGGCCGTCACCCGTATGCCCTCCGCCACAGCGCTTTTGATAAGCTCGTTGCCCGGGTCGGAGATGCAGGGGGTGCCCGCGTCGGTGATGACGGCGATATTCTTTCCTGCCTTCAGCTCCGAGATGAAGTATTTTGCTTTCCCGTGCTCGTTGAATTTGTGGTTCGATACAAGCTTTCCCCGAATCCCCAGCTTGTTGAGCAGCACCACGCTGCGGCGGGTGTCCTCCGCCGCGATGAGGTCGGCCTCCTCCAGGGTCTTAATGCCCCGCTGGGACATATCTCCCGCGTTCCCAATGGGCGTCCCCACGATGGAAAGGACGCCGGGGGCCGCGCTCTCCTGTATGTTTTCCATAGCTTCCTGCCTTTGTCCAAAATTTTTTGCGCCGTCCCGCTGCTGTCCGTTTTATGGGACAGGTTTTTCTGTATGATAGGGGCATACAAAGAAAGGACGGTATTTTCAAATGTCAAAGAGAAAAAATGTTTTGCATCATATTGGTTTCTGGTGCGTCATAGCCCTGGCCGTCACCGCCGAGGGGTGGATGGATTTGCTGTGCCGCGTGATTTTCAGGGCGTAATATTATCATACAGCGCCGCGATGGCCGCCGCGTGGCGGCCCATTTCAGCGGCTACGGAATCCGGAGCCAGAATGCTGGCCCGGGTGCCGAAGCCGCACAGCCAGCCGAAAAACTGCACGTTTACCGCTACATTCACCGTGACGGAAAACCGCGCCTCGTCCAGGGGAACAAGGCTTACCCCGGGGCCAAAACGGTCTATCACCGCCCCGGCCAGGGCGTTTTCAAAGGCCAGACGCACCGGCTGCACCTGGCCGGAAAACATCCCGAAGTGACCGTCGGAATAGGCGGCCATGTCAAACCGGCCAAAATCCTCCGCGCCCTTCCGGGGCTGGCCGGTCTGGCGTATGCCGCTCATTTTATCCACCCGGAAGTGCTTGATAAGCCCGGCCTCATCGTCATAGGCGACCATATAATAGTTTTCATCGTCCCACATCAAGGCCCACGGGCTGACGTGGTACAGCTGTCCGCCCCGCCGCCAGACGCGCTTTTTCTCCACGCTCCACTCAAAATACTGAAAAGCGATGGCCCTGTCCTGGCCGATGGCATCGTGTATCTCGTCTACATTATAATAAATGGACTCGTTCATGGCCTTGATGCGGCCCCGGACGTATACCTCCCGGTGCAGGGCCTGCGCCCCGTATTCGCTGGTGAGGCTCTCCAGCTTGCCAATCAGCTCCAGAGACTTCTTCTCCGTGATGAAGCGGGAGGACTGGACGCTGTCCACCAGCAGCTTCAGCTCCGGGAGCTGAAAATCCCGCTGGCCGATGAAATACCCGGTAGCGGTTCCCAGCCGCACGGCCTGGACATCCAGACCAAACAGGCGCAGAGCCTCCATGTCGTCATATATGCTCTTCCGCTCGGCGGCTATGTCCTGCTGGGCCAGGTAGGCAATCATATCTCCCATGGTGACGGGATGCTCCTCATCCGAGCTGCGCAGAAGATATTGGCACAGATACAGTAGCTTCAGCTTCTGGCTACCTTTTTTCGACATGGCGCCGCCTCCTTAGTAGCTTTCTATTTCTATCGTTTCTGTCAAGGCCCCAATATCCCGGCCCAGGAAGGCCGCCGCAACAGAGACGAAATCCTCCTGCCGGGCGCTGCAATAGTAGACCTGCCCGCCGGGGGCGGACGTATCCGCCAGGGCATCCCGTTCTTCCAGAACTGACAGCAGCGCCCCGATGGACGCGCCGCCGGAGTCTATCAGCCGGACATCCGGCCCCATGATTTGGCTCACCGCCCCGGCAATCAGGGGATAGTGGGTGCAGCCAAGTATGACTGTGTCCACCGCCGCCTCCTGCAGGGGCCGGAGGTATTCCGCAGCTGCCTCCATGAGGGCAGGGTCTCCAGCCCGGGTGTGGCCGGATTCAATGAGCGGCACCAGCTTTGGGCAGCCCTGGGCCGTCACATGGGCCGAGGGCAGGTGTTGGGCGATGGCCCTTTCATATACGCCGCTGCGAACCGTGGCGTTGGTGGCAATGAGGCCGATGCGGCCGGTTTTCGTAGCGGCGGCTGCGGCCCGGGCCGCCGGTTCCACCACTCCAATCACGGGGATGGCTCCGCTGTCCGCCTGGATTTCCGGCAGGGCGTTTGCCGTGATGGTGTTGCAGGCGATGAGCAGGGCTTTCACGTCCTTCGTGCGGAGAAACCGGGCGTCCTGGCGGGAGAGGGCCTTGATGTCCTCTGCCGTTCTGTCGCCATAGGGGACGCGGGCCGTGTCCCCAAAGTATACAAACCGCTCGTTTGCCGCCGTCTCCAGAAGCGTCCGCACGGCGGAAAGTCCCCCCACGCCGGAGTCAAATATTCCAATGGGCCGGTTATCCATGCTCGCGCCCCCTTATTCCGCGTTCCGGCTCGCCGCCGGATGGGCCTTTGACCGGCGCTTGCCGGTGAGCTGCTCCACTGTCAGGCGCATGATGGTGGTGTGGGGAACCGCCGCCGGGCTAAAGGGAAAATCCTCCTGGCGGTAGTGAGCCATCAGAACCCGGAGAGCGTCCATTTTCTCCTCCTCCGGGAGGATGTCCACCCGGCCCCGGCCTATGACGCTTTCATATTCCATGGTGCAGTTGCCCTGCTCCTCGTCCAGTATCAAATTGTGGCCCCTGTCCATCTCGAAGCTGACCCGGTTGTCCCTGGCCAGCAGCTCATACTTTCGGCCTGTTTCCGCGCCGTGGAAATAGAGGGTTATCTGTCCGTCCTCCACGCGCATCCCGAAGTTCAGAGGCAGGATGTAGGGGTAGCCCTCCTCGTCGTTCAGGGCCAGACGGCACACGTCGCACTGCTCCATCACCTGTATGATTTCGTTTATGTCCCGAATCTCTCTGTCAGTCCGTCTCATAGATGTCGCTCCTTATCGCTTTCTCATCGCCCGCAGCGATGGGTCATATGGTTTATCCTTTCCGCCAGGGCCTTGTCCGCAGCGCCGGGCAGCATACGCCAGCGCCACCAGCCGCCGCCCAGGCCGGGGGTGTTCATTCTTGCCTCCGCACCCAGGCCCAGCCAGTCCTGTATGGGGCAGATAAACCGGGCCGCAGGGGAGACCATGCCCGCATGGAGAATCGCGTCGGGCAGGCTTTCATCCTCACCAAGGTGCAGATATTCCCGGGCGAACGCCTGTTCCGCCGGGGAAAGCGCCGCCGTCCACTGGGCCAGGGTCATGTTGTCGTGGGTGCCGGTGTAGCAGACAGCGTTCTGCTCATATTTGTCGGGCAGATAGGAGCTGCTCCCATCGGGGGAAAAGGCAAAGTTCAGCACCTTCATCCCCGGCCAGGCGGCATATTCCTGCAGCGCCCGCACCTCCTGGGTGAGAAAGCCCAAATCCTCCGCGATGAAATCCATGGAGCCGCAGCCGCGCCGGATGGCATCCACGAAGGCCCGTCCCGGGCCGGGCCGCCACTGGCCCCGGCGGCGGCCGGCCGGGCGCGTTATCACAGCTGACGCGGCCGACGAATT
>JAJQHT010000191.1 GCA_021199595.1 Oscillospiraceae bacterium | reverse complement strand
TTTCGGAAACGTTCAAGGGTAATCATGAAGAACCTCCTCATTCCGTGCGGCATCAATGGTTTCCATTAACTGGGCGTGCGCGGCGTAATAGTCCTCTAAATGGGAATGATAGTCGAGTTGGGGGATAACGTCTGCGGAGAAGGGCTTGAGCAAAGCGCCGCAAGCGTAGGCGGAAAAGCGGCTGGAGAGGGCGTCGGAGGCGGCGCCCATCTGCTCCTGAGCCAGACGTTCTCTAGTGGTGATCCGGTCACGGATTTGGCCGAGACGATTCAGGATCTCCTGCCGTCTGGCGGCTTTTTTGTCTGCGTTTTCCCGGCGGCGGCTCTGCGCCGCTGCCGCTGCTGTTGCGGCTCTGGCAGCCTCCCGCTGGGCCTGGGCTTCGGCTCTGGTACCGTTTCCGGTCTGCCGGGACATTGTTGGAATAATAGGGGTGGGGACGTCGTCTTGTGCTGCCGCTAATGGCAGACCTTTCAGTTCCTGGAGAAGGGCGGCAGCTTCGGTGCGAATTCCGGCGCTGTCCCTCTCCAGGTGGGCGACCCACTCGTGGCAAAATTGGAGAAAGCGAAATAGCTTGCCGTTGAGATAAGCGCTGTTGAGCTTGCCACTGTCCTGGTCGATGGCGGCGGCGCCGATGCGCCCGGCAAAGAATCCCCGGAGGAGAATGATGATGCGCGGGACCCAGAGACCGGGCATTTTTGGCATTTTCTTGTTCATAAAAATGGCTCCTCTCAAGTGTGAAAGTGATAGATGGAACGGAGGGCGGTTGCCCCGCCTGCCTAAGGGTAGAATACCAGGTGTGAAATGGGATGTCGATACACCAGCGGTTTACCTGATGGGATGGTGGCCGCCCTGCCTGTTGACTTTATTGTAGCGCTGCCATAGAATTTTTCAAAACGCATACCGGAAAAATTAGTGATTGTTATCAACAGATGATAGATAGAAAAAAATGTAAAGCAGGGCGCAAAAAAACGGGTGGCCCGCCCCAAAAGGGCGGCCACCCGAATGTCATCGCGTTTATGCGGCGTTACGCCGGTTTTGCATCGGCCCACCCCGGCTGGGGTGGGGAAAACAAAAGAAAAAGGGGACGAGCTGCCCCCGCGCCCTGAGGGTCGGAACCCTCACAACGAACGAGCAGCTCGTCGATGGAACAGTCGTACAGCCAGGCCAGGAACGCCAGGTGGTCCAAGGACGGACAGTTTCTGCCCCTCTCCCAGGCGCTGATGGCGTTTTTGGTCGCCGACTTGACGCATAACTCGCAGATTATGTCAGACAACATCTCCTGCGTAAGATTATGCTCAAGCCGCTTGCTGCGCAACTGCTCACCGGTTGCATAGAAGTCGATCTTGGCATCCCACGGGTCCTTCCGAAGAAGAAGCGCGTTGATGATCCGACGGACGATATAAGACTTGCTCATACCCATTTCCTCCTTAGTGTTGGCAGTGGACCCGAAGGCCCCAATATAGAAACGCACAACATAAGGATGGAAAAGACTTCTTGTAACCACTTATATTATAGCAGGTAAGGAAAAGGATGTCAATCGAAAAGCTCACCTCAAATAGCTGTAAAGCGTCATGATAAGCCCCTCCACCTTTTCGTTGCCGACGATCTTTTCATAGCACTTCGCCGCACTGTCTTTGTCCAAAACGCCGGTATGCCCGGCGGGGTTACGGTAGCTCATCCGAATGTTCTCACATTGTCTGACAAAACTGTTGACGTTGTCCTGGTCGGCAAACGCCTTCACCGGGGCCTCACGGTACTCCTCTCGGACAACGGTGCGGAGATATTTCCCCATCCGCTTTTTAAGGATGTCGTTCTGTTTGGCGTTCCTGTCAGAGAACAGATAGGGCAGCGTCCCCATCATGAAATGATCACCAAGAGACAGCTGTGGGGCGGAGCCGTTGGATTTCCCCTGGTTATACTTCTTCTTTGTGCAGGACAGCAGCGTTTCCGGCCAGATCCTGTAGATTTTGTTTGCGTTCTGCTGTGCCGGGTCTCCATAGTGCTCCACCATATGCCGCTGGAAATCTGTGTAAAACCACCGTTTTAGCTCCGATTCCAACGCCGAGGTTGACGCAATGACGATACCGCTGTAGTCGAACCGCTCCGTAGAGATTTTGGCGCACAGATTCCACAAAACCCCTGCGGAAATCAGGCTGGACTGGGTGGCCGGAAGCAGCCGGTCCCAGGTACCTCCGAAAATACTCTGGAGATGGGCGGTTTCATCCTCCACATCCCGGTCAGAGGCTTGTATATTCCTGTTGATGTATTTCGTCGTTTTTTGAGCAAATTGCTCGATGCGTTCGTCGTCGTCCACGCCGGGGCGCTGGTTCGCCAGCCAGTTCTGCAAGTCGGATTCCGCAAAACGCACCATGACCATGTTATTGGTGTCGTGTACCATCTGGTAAATGAGAGTTAAGAGTTGGTGGTCGGAGGGCTGAGCCTTGTTGTCGTTTGCTGCCACAAGGAAATTTGGGTCGTACAGCTGATCGTCCTTTGGGTCCAGCCTGCTGTGATCCTGACCAGCGGTTTCGCCAATGAGATTCAGTTCTCTGGAAGCCACCACGCGCTTTACGTCGCACCCATTGAAGGCCCACCGGAAAACACCGGTCACCTTGTCCGGGACCCGGTACTCCTCGTCTTTCCAGTGCAGCGGAAATTCTACCAGGGTCGCCCCATCGTCTGTCCAGACAATGCCCTCTTCATCCACAGAAAAGTCCCGAATCACATTTCTGTTGTGCTTACTGGCATAGGATTGAAAGGCGCGGTTCTTTTTGTTCAGCAGGAACAGGGGCGGCACAAAACTTTTTTCCCAGTGTGCGCGAAACCCTGCCTCATCGATCTCGATGCGAGCATCCGGTATCTCCAAATTCCCAATGTCGCCAAACCCATCAGATAGGTTTGTCCAATGGATTTTCCGCAGGCTCCTGGGCAGCTTCAGATGGGGGATGTTGCAGTAGTGAAAGGCGGATTTCTCTATGACCTCCAGGCCCTCAGAAAGGGAGACCTGTTCCAAGGCGCTGCAAGAAGAAAAGGCCGCACATTCGATCACTTTGACCGAGGGGGGAAGACAAACCCGTTTCAGAAACCCGTTGCCCCAGAACGCAAGCGTCCCAATCACTTCCACTCCGGCGGGAACGGTATAATCTGTCTCCTGCTTTCCGCAGGGATAACAAATTAGCTTTTTCATGTCCTTGGTGAACAGCACCCCGTCTGCGGAGCAAAAGGTGAGGTTCTCTTTCGCAACAACGATTTTCTGAAAGCCGCTGCCCAAAACGGATTCCGGCTGATAGGCGAAATAAAGCGATCCCACAGTCGAGACCGACGCCGGGAGGTGAATCTCAGAAAAAAGGTAGTTTGCGTCATAGTCCGGGGCCGTTTGTTCCATCAGGTATGCGAAATCATCTGCCAAGACTTCAAATTCGTCGGGAATGGCGAGAACGCCGTCCCTGCGCTCCGCCAGGACTTTTTTTGCCATCTCCCGCGTAAACACAGGTGGCTTCACGGTGATTTCCTGACCGGAATGGGCGTTGTTCTTTTGAATATCCATGATGGCTGTTCCTCCCAACTCGAAGTCTTGAAAATCAGTGAAAACCGTGCTTGTTGCTTCTCACAGGGCGCCAACCGATGCCCCGTGCGCTGCCGCTGCGCTTGCTTCGGAAACTGTATTTTATAGTATACCTGCATTTGTTTCTCATTTCAACCTTTTTCTGTTTCTGGTTCGGGGCTATCGCCCCCGCGAGGGGGCAACCCAATACAAGGAGGAGCGAAACAGAATGCGCATTGCCATCAAAGCGCGCGCCGCTTCTATGGAGCGATAAGCATATACAGACGGGACCACCCATCCCCAGCGGAGCAACAAATTGGCAGCCCTCCCGCAGGCATAGAAACGCCGTCACCGCTCATACTATCGCTGTCGCTTCCCAACGGAAGAGGCGAAAAATTGTAGAAAGAGAGATGTTTTCTATGTCCAGTAACAACAGCGGCAGCAACAAACTCGTTATCCCCGAGGCTCGCCAGGCCATGGACCAGTTCAAGATGGAGGCCGCCAATGAGGTGGGCGTCAACCTGAAGCAGGGCTACAACGGCGACCTGACCGCGCAGCAGGCCGGTTCCATCGGCGGCCAGATGGTCAAGAAGATGATCGAAGCCTA
>JAJQHT010000029.1 GCA_021199595.1 Oscillospiraceae bacterium | reverse complement strand
CACGGCAATGAACTCGCGGGAGAATCTGGTGGCCTGCAATCATACGGTGGAGGAGACGGACCGCCTCATCGGGGCGGACACCCTGGGGTACCTTCCGGTGGAGGATTTGTGCTACCTGCTGGGGAGCGATAAGGCGGACGGCGTCTGCGACGCCTGCTTTACCAATCACTATCCCACGGAAATACCCGCCGAGGGCGGCAAGAGCCGCTTTGAATACAAAATAAGCGAGGGGAAAGGCAGACATGAATAACAGCTACAGCGAAAGCTACGCCGCTGCCGGGGTGGACATCACCGCCGGGTATAAGGCGGTGGAGCTGATGAAGGAGCATATTGCCCGCACCACTACGCCGGGGGTTATCGGCAGCGTGGGAGGCTTCGGCGGCCTGTTCGCCCCAGACCTTACCGGTATGAAGGAGCCGGTGCTGGTATCCGGCACGGACGGGGTCGGCACGAAGCTGAAGCTGGCCTTTTTGATGGACAAGCACGACACCGTGGGCATCGACTGCGTGGCCATGTGCGCCAACGACGTTTTGTGCTGCGGGGCGCGGCCTCTGTTCTTCCTGGACTATATCGCCTGCGGCAAGAACGACCCGGCCCGTATCGCCAGCATCGTATCCGGCGTGGCGGAGGGCTGCGTCCAGGCCGGGGCCGCCCTGATCGGCGGCGAGACGGCGGAAATGCCCGGCTTCTATCCGGCGGAGGAATACGACCTGGCCGGATTCGTGGTGGGCATTGTGGACAGGGAAAAAATGCTGGACAATTCCGCCATGAAACCGGGGGATGTTATTTTGGCTCTGCCCTCCAGCGGCGTCCACTCCAACGGCTTCTCTCTGGTGCGAAAGATATTCAATGTGGAGACGGCGGACATAAAATCCCCCTGCCCGGCCCTGGATGGGGCCTCCATCGGGGAGACCCTTCTGACGCCCACAAAGATATACATAAGGCCCATGCTGGCCCTGATGGACGCCGTCACGGTCAAGGGCGTCAGCCATATCACCGGCGGCGGCTTTTATGAAAACATTCCCCGCAGCATCAAGGCGGGCCTGGGGGCGAAGATCGAGAAATCCGCCGTACGGGTGCTGCCCATCTTCGACCTTATCCAAAAGACCGGGGACATCCCGGAGCGGGATATGTTCAATACCTTCAACATGGGCGTGGGCATGACCGCCGTGGTGGATAAATCCGACGCGGACAGGGCCATAGAGATTCTCCGCGCCAACGGGGAGAACGCCTATGTTCTGGGCGAGCTTGTGGAGAGCGATGAGCGGGTGGTCTTATGCTGAAGGCCCGTGTCGCCGTTTTCGTCTCCGGGGGCGGGACGAATTTGCAGGCTCTTCTGGACGCCCAGGCCGCCGGGAAAATCCCCTCCGGGGAGATCGTTCTGGTGGTGTCCAGCAGCCCTGCGGCCTACGCCCTGACGCGGGCGGAAAAGGCCGGGGTTCCCGCCGTGGTCTGCTCCCGGAAGGAGCTGGGGAGCCAGGAGGCGTTCGAGGCCGCCATTCTGGAAAAGCTGGAGGCTTATGAGATAGACATTATTGTCCTGGCGGGCTTTATGAGCATATTGAGCCGGGACTTCACCGACCGCTACCCGGAGCGTATGCTGAACGTCCACCCGTCCCTGATACCCGCCTTCTGCGGCCAGGGGTATTACGGCCTGCGGGTGCATGAGGCGGCGCTGGCCCGTGGGGTCAAAGTCACCGGGGCCACAGTGCATTTTGTAAACGAAATACCAGACGGGGGCCGGATACTGCTGCAAAAGGCCGTCCCCGTCCAGGACGGAGACACGCCGGAGGTGCTGCAGCGCCGGGTCATGGAGCAGGCGGAATGGATTCTGCTGCCCCAGGCGGTAGAGCTTGTCTGCGCCCAGCTTGTGAAGGGAGAGAATCAATGAGTGCTGTCGAACTGTCCGCCTATCTGGGCGGAAACCCATACCCTGGCCGGGGCATTTTCCTGGGCCGGAGCGCCGATGATAAAAAGGCTGTGATCGCCTATTTCATCATGGGTCGGAGCCAGAACAGCCGGAACCGTGTCTTTGTTACCACGGAGGACGGCATCCGCACCCAGGCCCACGACCCCTCCAAAATGGAGGATCCCAGCCTTATCATCTATCACCCCGTTCGGGTGTATGAGGGTACCACGATTGTCACCAACGGTGACCAGACCGACACCATCCGGGAGCATATGGCCGCTGGTCATTGCTACCGCCATGGGCTGCACACCCGCACCTTCGAGCCGGACGGGCCGAACTATACCCCCCGCATCTCCGGGGTGGTGGAGCCGGACGGGAAATATGCCCTGTCCATTCTGAAAAGCCTGGACGGCGACCCGGCCTGCTGCTGCCGGTATTTCTATGAATACGACGCCCCCAAGCCCGGCACGGGCCATATCATCCACACCTATATGGGAGACGGAAGCCCGCTGCCCTCCTTCCGGGGAGAGCCGGTGATGGCGGCTCTGACCGCCCCGGGCGCCCAGTCCCTGGCGGAGGAGATATGGGGCGCTTTGAACGAGGAGAATAAGGTGTCCCTGTTCGCGGAGTATATCGACCTTGCCACAGGGGAGCGGGACACGGTAATCGTCAATAAAAATCAGTGAGGAGGAAGGGCATTGAAGGAGCTTGAACTGAAATACGGGTGCAACCCGAACCAGAAGCCGGCCTGCATTTATCTGGCGGACGGGGGAGACCTGCCCCTGACCGTGCTGAACGGCAAGCCGGGGTATATCAATTTCATGGACGCGTTGAATTCCTGGCAGCTTGTCAGCGAGCTGAAGGCCGCCACCGGCCAGCCCGCCGCAGCCAGCTTCAAGCATGTTTCCCCCGCCGGGGCAGCGCTGGGCCTTCCCCTGACGGAGACGGACAGAAAAATCTATTTCGTGGAGGAGAACGCCGAGCTTTCCCCCATTGCCAGCGCCTATATCCGGGCGCGGGGTTCGGACAGACTCTGCTCCTATGGTGACTGGGCGGCCCTGTCGGACGTGTGCGACGCGGCCACGGCCCTGTACCTGAAAAATGAGGTCTCCGACGGCATTATCGCCCCGGGCTACACGCCGGAGGCTCTGGAGATTCTCAAGACCAAGAAAAAAGGGAATTACAACGTGGTGCAGATAGACCCGGCCTATGTTCCCGCCGCGGCGGAGCATAAGGAGGTGTTCGGCATCACCTTCCAGCAGGGGCGGAACAGCTATGTGCCGGACGCGGCCTCCCTGGAAAATATTGTCACCAAGAATAAGAACCTCCCGCCGGAGGCCAAGGCGGATATGCTGACGGCGCTGATTACCCTGAAATACACCCAGTCGAACTCTGTCTGCTATGTGAAAAACGGCCAGGCCATCGGCGTGGGCGCGGGCCAGCAGAGCCGCATCCACTGCACCCGGCTTGCGGGCAGCAAGGCGGACAACTGGTATCTCCGCCAGTGCGAAAAGGTTTTGAGCCTGCCCTTTAAGGAGGGCATCCGCCGCCCGGACAGGGACAACGCCATCGACGTCTACACCTCTGACGAGTATGAGGACATTTTGGCGGACGGGGTCTGGCAGCAGACCTTTACCAGCCGCCCGGAGCCGCTGACGGCGGAAGAGAAAAAAGCCTTTATCGCCACCCAGTCCGGCGTGACCGTGGGCAGCGACGCCTTCTTCCCCTTTGGGGACAATGTGGAGCGGGCCAGAAAATCCGGCGTGCAGTATATTGTTCAGCCGGGCGGCAGCATCCGGGATGACAACGTCATAGAGGCGGCGGACAAATACGGAATGGTCATGGCCTTCACCGGCCTTCGGCTGTTCCACCATTGAGGAGGACGGAATGAAGCTGATGGTCATAGGCGGCGGAGGCCGCGAGCACGCGGTTATCCGCAAGCTGAAGGAAGACCCTGCCGTGACGAAGATATACGCCCTGCCGGGGAATGGTGGCATTGCGCGGGACGCCGTGTGTGTGGACATCGGAGCAAAGGACATTCCCGGCATGGTGGCCTTCGCCAGGGAGCGGGCCATTGATTTTGCCGTCGTCACCCCGGACGACCCCCTGGTGCTGGGGGCGGTGGATGCCCTGGAAGCGGCGGGTATTCCCTGCTTCGGGCCGGACAAAAAGGCCGCTATCATCGAGGGAAGCAAGGTTTTTTCCAAGGGACTTATGGAAAAATATGGAATCCCTACGGCGGCCTATCAGGTGT
>JAJQHT010000259.1 GCA_021199595.1 Oscillospiraceae bacterium | reverse complement strand
CCTCTATTTTTTTGAATAAATTGTCAACAATACGTTTTGACCCCTTGACATATAATAAAAGGTGTGGTAAATTAGCACTCGAGGACAAAGAGTGCCAGCGGACACATGAACTGATTGCCAGCGAGGGACGATATGGAACTGAGCCAGCGGAAAAAGAAAATACTTACCACTGTGGTGGAGAGCTATATCGCCACGGCGGAGCCTGTAGGCTCTAAGGCGCTGGCGGAGGTGATTGGCTGTTCCTCTGCGACCATCCGAAATGAGATGGCGGAGCTGACCAGCATGGGCTATCTGGAGCAGCCCCACACCAGTGCGGGCCGCATTCCCTCCCCGGCGGGCTATCGCCTGTATGTCAACGAGCTGATGGAGCGGCAGAAGCTGTCCGAGGCCGAGGTGGAGGCCATCAACGGAAAGCTCGCCAAAAAGGAGGAGCAGCTGGAGCAGCTCATGAGCGAGGTGGGGCAGCTCACCAGCTCCATGACCCAGTACCCGGCCTACGCCCTGGCGATGAAGCCGCCCGCCGCCGTGAAGCGGTTCGACTTCATCTATGTGGATGCGAACACCTTCATCGTGGTGGCCCTGCTGACGGATAACGCAGTGAAAAACAAGCTGGTACACCTGCCCTTCTCCGTCCATCAGGATCAAATAACCACCCTTTCCACCCTCTTTAACGCGAACTTCGTCGGCGTGACGGAGGAGGAGATTACCGACAGCCTTATCCGCTCCACGGAGCGGGCGGCGGGGGATACCTACGGACTTGTGGCTGTGGTGGCGTCCTTTACGCTGGAGATACTGGCCCAGGAGAAGGCCGCCCCCGTGCGGGTGGCGGGGGCCTCCCAGCTGCTGAGCCAGCCGGAGTTTCGCGACCCGGACAAGGCCCACGCCCTGATGAATTTCATCACGGACGGCGACCGGCTCCTGTCAGACCTGCCGAAAATGCAGGAGGAACGGGAGGGCCTGCGCGTGACGATAGGGCCGGAGAACCTGGCGGAGGAGCTGAAGGATTCCAGCGTGGTTATGGCCTCCTATGACGCGGGGGACGGTATGCGGGGCTATATCGGCGTGGTCGGCCCTACTAGAATGGACTATTCCAGCGTGGCCGCCAAGCTGAGCTACATCGCCGCCGGACTGAGCCGCCTGTTTGCCGGGACGGACGCCCCGGAGGGCTTAAACAATAAACTGGTTCTGAAGGAACCAGCGCGAAACGAATCGGAAGGAAGGGAATCCCATGAACAATAAAGACGATATGACCCAGGAGACGCCGGAGCAGCAGCCGGACATTCAGGAGGAGGCCCCTCAGACGGAGCAGCCCGCCCCGGAGGACGAGACCCAGGAGACCCCGGAGGCATCAGAGACATCGGAAAAGCCGGAAAAGGGCGAGAAAATCAAGCCCAAGGCCAAGGCCAAAATCGACGAGCTGGAAAAGAAGCTGGCCGAGTCAAACGACAAGTATATGCGTATGCTGGCGGAATATGACAATTACCGCCGCCGCAGCCAGAAGGAGCGGGAAAACATTTACGCCGATGTCCGGGCCGACACGGTTTCAAAGTTTCTGCCGGTGTATGATAACCTGGCTCGCGCCGTCCAGAACGAGACGGACGGGGAGACCCGCAAGGGGGTGGAGGCCATCCTCACCCAGTTCAAAGCTCTTCTCACCAGCCTGGGCGTCACGGAGATAGAGGCCGTGGGCAAAAAATTTGACCCCGCCTACCACGAGGCGTTGCTGCACGTTGAGGACGAGAAATACGGCGAGGGAGAGATCGTCATGGAGTTGGAAAAGGGCTTCATGCTGGGAGACCGGGTCATCCGCTTCGCCAAGGTGCAGGTCGCGAACTGAAAACCATCCTGCCGTACCGGCGGGTTTATATAAATTATCTTATCATCATCTTGTAAAAAAACGATTCATATATAGGAGGAAAAAATATTATGGGTAAAATTATTGGTATTGATTTAGGCACCACCAATAGCTGTGTTGCCGTTATGGAGGGCGGCGAGGCCACCGTTATCCCCAACGCCGAGGGCGCCCGCACCACACCGTCCGTCGTGGCCTTCTCCAAGGATGGAGAGCGCATGGTGGGCCAGGTGGCAAAGCGTCAGGCCGTCACGAACCCCGACCGCACCATCTCCTCTATCAAGCGTGAGATGGGTTCCAACTACCGCGTCACCGTGGACACCAAGAGCTACTCTCCCCAGGAGATTTCCGCCATGGTGCTTGCGAAGCTGAAAAAGGACGCGGAGGCCTATCTGGGTAGCACCGTCACCGAGGCGGTCATCACTGTCCCTGCCTACTTCACCGACTCCCAGCGCCAGGCGACTAAGGATGCGGGCAAGATTGCGGGCCTCGACGTGAAGCGTATCATCAACGAGCCGACCGCGGCGGCCCTGGCCTACGGTCTGGACAAGGAGAACGACCAGAAGATCATGGTCTATGACCTGGGCGGCGGCACCTTCGATGTGTCCGTGCTGGAGATCGGCGACGGGGTCATTGAGGTGCTGGCCACCGCCGGCAACAACCGCCTGGGCGGCGACGACTTCGACGAGTGCATTACCAAGTGGCTGATTGACGAGTTCAAGAAGTCCTCCGGTGTGGATCTGTCCACCGATAAGGTGGCCATGCAGCGGCTCCGCGAGGCGGCGGAAAAGGCCAAGTGCGACCTGTCCGGCGTGACCACGGCTCAGATTAACCTGCCCTATATCACCGCGGACGCCACCGGCCCCAAGCATTTGGACATCACCCTGAGCCGGGCCAAGTTCAACGAGCTGACCGCGCATCTGGTGGAAAAGACCGTCGGCCCCGTGCAGCAGGCTCTGTCTGACGCGGGCCTCTCCGCAGGAGAGCTCTCCAAGGTGCTGCTGGTGGGCGGCTCCACCCGTATCCCCGCCGTGCAGGAGAAGGTTCGCTCTCTGACCGGCAAGGAGCCTTTCAAGGGCATCAACCCCGACGAGTGCGTGGCCGTGGGCGCAGCCATTCAGGGCGGCGTCCTGGGCGGCGACGTGGAGGGCATCCTCCTGCTGGACGTTACCCCCCTGTCCTTGGGCATTGAGACATTGGGCGGCGTCTGCACCAAGCTCATTGAGCGCAACACCACCATCCCCACCCGCAAGAGCCAGATATTCTCCACCGCTGCGGACAACCAGACCAGCGTGGAGGTGAACGTCCTCCAGGGCGAGCGTGAACTGGCGGCCTACAACAAGAGCCTGGGCCGGTTCCACCTGGACGGCATCGCCCCGGCCCGCCGCGGCGTTCCCCAGATTGAAGTTACCTTCGACATCGACGCCAACGGCATCGTGAACGTGTCCGCCAAGGATTTGGGCACCGGCAAGGAGCAGCACATCACCATCACTGCTTCCTCCAACCTCTCCAAGGAGGAGATCGACAAGGCCGTCAAGGAGGCGGAGCAGTATGCCGCCGAGGACGCCAAGCGCAAGGAGGAGGTAGACGTCCGCAACGCCGGCGACCAGATGGTCTATCAGACTGAAAAGACCCTGCAGGAGATGGGAGACAAGCTGGATCCCGCCGACAAGAGCGAGGTAGAGGCGAAGCTGGCGGATTTGAAGACCGCCCTGTCCGGCTCCGACACGGGCCTTATCAAGACCGCTACCGAGCAGCTCACCCAGGCCTTCTATAAGGTCTCCGAGAAGCTGTATCAGCAGCAGCCGAACGGCGGCGCGGCCCCCGGCTCTGACGCCGGCTACTCCGACCCCGGCGCGGCCTCTGACGGCGGCGACGGCCAGACCTACTACGACGCGGATTATACCGAGGTAGACCCTAACCAGCAGTAAGATAGCTGATTTACACGGCAAGGCGGGGCGCAGGCCCCGCCATACCCGCATTGTATAGCTGCGTGCAGCGTGTAGGTTGTATATAAGGAAGTGAACGATATATGGCAGATAAACGGGATTACTATGAAGTTCTGGGCGTTTCAAAAAGCGCGTCAGAGGACGAGATAAAAAAAGCATATCGCCGCATCGCCAAGGAATGTCACCCTGATCTCCACCCCGACGACAAGGCGGCGGAGGCCCGCTTCAAGGAGGCCAACGAGGCATATGACATTCTCTCCGACCCGGATAAGAAGGCAAAATATGACCAATACGGCTTCGCCGGCGTAGACCCCAACTATGGGGCCGGAGGCGGCGGCTTCACCGGGGACTTCGGCGACCTGGGGGATATTTTCGGCGACATTTTCAGCGCCTTTGGG
>JAJQHT010000134.1 GCA_021199595.1 Oscillospiraceae bacterium | reverse complement strand
GGGGGCTTTTCCTCTCCCGGCGCGGGGATGACGTCAAAGGCCGCGCCGATGTGCTCCAATATCTCCCGCCGGCGGGGGGAGGCCGATGCCAGTATCAGGTTCATAATGCTCCTTTCGCGTAAGCGCCCCGGCCAATGTTGATGGGCTGGTAGCGGTTCCTGTCCCTGTATCGCTCCGCCACGGAGACGCACTCCCGCGCGCTCTCCGTGGTGAACAGCAGCCGCACGCCCCAAAGGCCCCGGTCGCCGTATATGTCCGGCCTGTCCGCGAGGAATATCTTCCTGCCGTCGTATACCACATTGCGGCAGCCAAACTCCTTTTCCACCGGGTAGACGCTGCCGTAGGGGTCGCTCATGCTGGTGGGCGTGGCGCAGGTGCAGCGCCCCGCGCTGGTGCGGATGAGGCACCGCTCCGTTATCATTACCGGCACGCGGCCATAAATAATCATTTCCGTGCGACCAAAGGGGGCGAGGCCCCATATCTGCCGGGCGGACAGCTCGAAGGAGGCGGTCAGCGACTGAAATCCCGCGTGGGCCAGCCTCGCAAGCGTATGGCTGTTCGTCACGTTCAGGCCGAAATCCCCCCGGAGGGTCATGCCCGCCTGTAAGGCGGCGGGGACAAGTCCGAGGCTTCCGGCCAGCGCCTCCTCCACGCCCGCGGCGCGCAGGGTGGCGAGAAGCTCCCGGAGGGTCGGCTCCTCTCCGTCCGTCACGATGCGCGGCAGCACGGCGACAATCCTGGCCCCCTTGTCGCGAAAATACGCCACGCCCTCCGCGCCCGCGGCCAGAAGCTCCGCCGGGACATAGAGGTAATCCGGCTCCGTGTCCGCAAGCGCCTCGGTCAGCTGCTCGGCCCGCGTCACCTGGATAATAAAATTCGTCCGCTCCGGCGCGGGCGCAGGCTCCGGCTCCGGGGGCATATCGCCCGTCTTCACGGCCTGCGGCTGGCGGCGGGCTTCGGTGATCTGGGCGAGAAGGTTTTTCCTCGCGTCGTCCAGCGCCTCGTCGGGGTAATCCAGGTTCGGCTCGATGGCGCAGTGCACGTCCGCGCAGCTGTATGGCGTGCCGCCGGAGCGGTACATGACCTCCCGCACCCGGCTCTCGGAAAGGCCCTGGCGGCCCAAATCTATCGGCTCATAGCCCGCGAACACGGCCCGGTGGCCCTGGTCGTCCTCGGCGGCGAACATGGCCTTCTGCCCCTGCCGCATGACGGCGTACAGGCTGACCGGCACCCGGCGCAGCTCGCCGTTCATGTAATTCTTCCGCACGTCGGAGAGGAACCGCTCCGCCGTTCTGTCCGGCTTCGTGGGCGGGGCCAGAAGCTCCGGCGTCTCCGGCTGGGTCAGCGGCCCGGCGCTCAGCCCGTAGGGAGCCAGCGACTGCGCGAGAAGCTCCTGCTCCTCCTGCGTGGGCAGCACCCGCTCCCGGATGGCTCTGCCATAAAGGCCCGTCACATAGCCGGAATACTCCGCCCGGCGGCCCCGGCCCCCAATCACGGCCCAGGAGACTCCCGCCTGCTCCAGCTCCTCCAGATGCTCTATGAGGCACCTGTCCGGCGCGGACAGGGGATACTCGTCCATCCGTCCGCCCAGGGAAAGCCGCTCCCGGCATGGCTCCGCGCAGCGCAGGCGGCTGTCGCTCCGCTCCTGGCCGCTCATGGCGCTCATGTAGCACTGGCCGCTGTAGGAAAAGCACACCGGCCCGTGAACGCATACGGCGGTCTCGATGGGAAGACCCTCCGCGATGGTTTGTATCTGCTCCAGCTCCAGCTCCGGGGTCAGGGTGACGCGCCGCAGGCCCAGGGCGGCGGCGGTCGCGGCCCCGGCGAGGCTGTGTATCCCCATGCGGACGCTGCCCCAGAGGGCCATGTCCGGCAGCACGCGGCGCAGCGCGTAGATAAAGCCCGGATCCCGCACGAGGATAGCCTCTGCGCCTTGCTCCGCGGCGTAGACCGCCCGCTTCACCGCCTCCGGCAGCTGGCCGTCCGTCAGAAGCTCGTCCATGGTCACGGCGGCGCCGCAGCCCCGCACCCGGCAGTAGCGGATGCTCTGCGCAAGCTCCTCCCGGCTCATGCCGCTCCCGCCCGCCGTGGCGCCGTATTCCATATATATCATGTCGGCCCCGTTCTGCACGGCGGCGATGACCGCCTCCGAGCTTCCCGCGGGCGCCAGAAGGTGCAGCATAATGATACGAATCTCCTGTCAAAGAAAGGCGAAAGCCTTGCGGATGAATGCTCTATGGATAAATTTTCTATATTATATACAAATTCAGGGCATAAGACAAGAGTCAATGCGCCAGTCCGGGGAGCGCAGCTGCTCGAGCACCGCGAAGGGAAGCTTCAGCGAGCCGTCGATGCCGGAGCCGAGCTGGATGTGCGGCTTGCGGGTGCCGTGATAGTCGCTCCCGCCGGAGACCTTCAGGCCGAATTGAGCCGCCCGCTCCAATACCCACCGGCGCTGGGGCTGGTCATGCTCGGAATAATAGGCCTCAAGTCCCTGGCAGCCCGCCTCCACGGCGGCCTTCACAAAGTCGAACCGCTCCCTGTCGTTATAGCCGTACTGGAAGGGATGGGCCAGCACCGGCAGGCCGCCGGCCTGGAGAATGACCTCCATGGCCTGCGTCATGGGCATCCGCTCCCGGTTGCGGTAATAGGGCTTCCCCTCGCCGAGATAGCGGTCGAACGCCTCCTTGATGGAGGAGACATAGCCCTTTTTCATGAGCCATTCCGCCATGTGCGGCCGGCCCAGCACCGCGTCGGGATACGCCTCGCGCAGCGCGTCCAGGCTGATGTCGAAGCCGTCCGCCTGCATGGCTCCCACGATCTTCACGTTCCGGGCGTCCCGCTCGTTCACGGCCCAGTTCACCGCCGGGGCCAGCGCCGGAGAGTCCGGGTCGATAAAGTAGCCGAGCACATGGGCGCGGTTGCCGAGGTAGTCCGCCGATATTTCAATGCCGGCGACGACCTCCACGCCAAGCTCCGCCCCGGCGGCCTGCGCCTCCGCCACCCCGGCCACGCTGTCGTGGTCGGTGATGGCGATGGCCTCCACGCCCAGGGAGTGCGCCAGCTCCACCACCTCCCGGGGCGAATCCGTCCCGTCCGAGGCCGTGGTGTGGATGTGCATATCAAGCCTTCCGTAGCCGTATATGTTTTCTGTGTCGTTCATGCTGTTCATGTGCGCGGCTCCTTTTGGATTGTTTTCTGTGGAACGCCGAAGCATGGCCTTCCGCGGCGGTCATATCATGCTTTATGGCTTCTCCCGGGTGGCGGGAGCAAGCGATCCAAATAAAAGTATCATAGCTATTACAGGCCATTATACCACGCCTGTCCAGTTTGTGCAAAACCGGCTCTATATTCTCCATGACAAGCAGCGCCTTTTGTGGTACAATAGGGCCAATACAAAAGACAGACAGGAAAAGACCATGGACGAAGGAAAGCGAAAAATTTGCCGTCCCGCGGTATTTGTGGTGCCGCTGGGGGACGTGGAGGCGCTGCTGTCCGCCAGCGACGGGGATGGGGCGCTGCTGTATCTGCACATCCTCAAATGCGGCGGCACGTATGACGAGGCCCGGGCCTGCCGTGATTTGCGCCTGAGCCAGCGCGCGGTGCAGGCCGCTGCCACGCGGCTGGAGCGGATGGGACTTTTGTCCGCCGCGAAGCCGGAGCCGGTCACCGCCGGGGAGCTTCCCCAGTACCAGGCGCGGGACGTTGTCCGCCGCAGTGAGGAAAGCCCGGAGTTTAAGGCCCTTGTGGATGAGGCGCAGGCCGCCCTGGGCCGTGTGCTGAGCAGCGCCGACCTCAAGCGCCTGTTCGGCATCTATGATAACCTCGCCCTCCCGGCGGACGTTATCATGCTGCTCATTCACCACTGCAAGGAGGAAAATGAGGAGAAATACGGCCCCGGCCGAACCCTCGGCTTTGCGTATATCGAGAAGGAGGCCTATCAGTGGGTAAATCTGGAGCTTGTCACCTATGACCAGGCGGAGGCGTGGCTTGCCGAGCGGGAGCGCCGCCGTTCCCTGACCGGGCAGATTCAGCGGGCCATGGGTATCCAGGGCCGCCGCCTGTCCCCGACGGAGCGGAAATATATCGACGACTGGATAACCCTCGGCTTTGGCCCGGAGGCGCTGGCCCTCGCCGCTGACCGCACCGTCACCAACACCGGCGACCTGAAATGGAAATACATGAACTCCATTGTCCACTCCTGGCACCAGAAG
>JAJQHT010000001.1 GCA_021199595.1 Oscillospiraceae bacterium | reverse complement strand
AATGACCTGTGGTGTTCCATAAGTCAGCGTTCCCGTCTTGTCAAAGGTAATTTTAGTAACGGAAGCCAGCCGCTCCAGCGCATCGCCCTCCCGCACAAGGAAGCCGTGCTTGGTGGCGTTTCCGATTGCCGCCATAATTGCCGTTGGAGTGGCAAGCACCAGCGCACACGGGCAGAACACAACGAGTATTGTAACCGCACGGATAATCTCACCGCTGATGAGCCAGGTTAAGGTGGCGGCAGAGAGGGCAATCACAACAATCCAGGTAGCCCAGCGGTCAGCCACGCCTACGATTTTTGCCTTTCCTGCATCGGCTGACTGCACCAACCGTATCATTCTCTGAATGGAGCTGTCCTCACCGACCTTTGTCGCCCGCATTTCAAATGCGCCGAACTGATTGACTGTACCGCTGGACACCTCATCGCCCACCGTCTTGTCCACCGGCAGAGACTCACCGGTCATAACCGCCTGATTGACAGAGGTCTGTCCTGAGATAATCACGCCGTCCACGGGAACCGTTTCACCCGGAAGGACACGCAGCAGAGCGTCCACAGGAACTTCTTCTGCAGGAACAATTTTCTCGGTTCCATCTGCAATAAGGCGTGCTGTCTGTGGCGTCAAATGCACCAGCTTTTCGATTCCGGCCCTTGCCCTTGCAACCGTCAAATCCTCCAGCAGACCACCCAGCTGCATAATAAAGGCAACTTCACCGGCGGCGAAGTCCTCGCCAATGCAGACCGATGCAATCAGAGCGATGGATACCAGAACATCCGCTTTAATGTCAAATGCAGTAACCAGTCCTATAATGGCTTCCAGAATAATGGGGATGCCGCACAGAATAATTGAGATCCATGCCAAATCGAACGGGAGCGGATTCCACCCTATTAAGCTGAGTATCAGCGATATACCCGAAATAACAAGGAGCGTAATATCTTTTTTGGTGCCGCCCTTTTCCAAAAGCGACTCCAGCTTTTTCATCAAATGCTTCATTCTATTCCTCCAGGTTTATACCAATAGGGGTATGTGTATCTATATTATACTTATAGGGGTATAGGTTGTCAAGAGGAGCAGCGAAAAAAAGAGAACCAACTCCGAAAAAACGGGTGATTCTCTAAATTTCAAAATGAAATGAAATATTGAAAGATTTTGTTGATTCCGTGGTTATCCCATGTTGGCGAAACGCTCTACTGCCTTTGTGAAGTCTGCTATAGTTTTATCTGCATCACCGTGTTCAATACCGTCCCTCACGCAATGCTGAATATGACCTTCCAGGATAACCTTACCACAGCCATGCAGGGCAGATTTTGCCGCATTGATTTGCGCCAGAATATCCTCGCAGGGAATATCCTCATCTATCATACGGTCAATCGCCTGCACCTGCCCGATGATTTTCTTCAGTCTGCGATGCAAATTCTCCGCATCCATACATTGTCTCATTCTGCATTCCTCCAATACAGTAAGGGGTATATGTATATTATAATCATCCTCGGCGGGGTTGTCAATATGCGTTGTTTTTCCGGTCAGGTCATTATGGAAGATTATCGGGGGTTATCTGTACAGCCTAACGAGCCTTTTGCATTTGCTTTTCTCTTTGCACCGCGCGTTAAAATGATGCAGAAAAAAGGCGGGGTGCAGTCTGCACCTCGCCTTTACGGTCTTTCTATGTTTTTCCTTTTATTCTGTCGTATCCTCCGTCTCCACAGCAACGGCGGCTTCGGCAAAGATGGTGGACAGGCTGAAGCTGTCAAAGCCGTCGGCCCATTCGGCCTCGGCGCTGGCAATCCAGCCATCGTCCCCGTTAATCAGGTCAGAATAGTTCTGCCAGGCGGCGTAATACCGCAGGGTATACATGGTACCGGTGCTGGAATCATAGTAGACGCCCGCGTCCGGGTCGATGGGTACGCTCATGACAATCACGTCGGCCCCGTCGATGGATACCACGGTGTATTCATATTCGCCCAGCTCCAGCGCAGCCTGATATATCTCGTCGTCCGTGTCGCCCTCATAGATGCACCAGCCGCCTTCATAGGGATCCAGATCCGCGTTTTCGTTATACTGGCTGTAAAGCTCGTCAAACGCGGCGTCCACATCCTCTGCTGCGTCCAAAGCGGCAAGAATAGCGTCCACTGTCCCGCTCTCGGCAGACGCCTCCTCCGTGGCGGTATCCTCCGCAGCCTCGGCGGTTTCCTCGGTCTCTTCCGCTTCTTCCTCGGTATAGATGTATATCTGCTTTATCTGGACATACTGCGTCCAGGTGCCGTCCTCGTCTCCGGCGGCGTAGGCCATCACGTCCTCGTCAGACAGGTCGCTGCCAAACTCGCCATACAGGGTATCGAAGCCGTCATAGGCGTACATGGCGTCCACCTCGTTGAACCAGTTCCACAGCTCCTCAGTGCAATACATACTGTTAAGATACTCATAGAACGCATCCTCGTCACCGTCAAAGTTTTCCTCAATGACCTGCTCCCGGAGGGCCTCGATGCTGTCCAGCGCGTCCTTGCCGAGGGTCACGCCCTCTGCCGCCAGATGGTCATAGACGATGTGGTACTGCTCCAGGACGGTAATGGCGTTTTGCAGCACCACTGCGCCATAGGTATAGTAGTTGCCGTCGGAATCCGTGAACAGAGAGCATACGTCCGACCAGCTTGTGATCTCCGAGCCTTCCTGGTATTCCACATAGGCGGTGTAATACATGATTTCATAAAACAGCTCCTGCCAGGTGACGCCAGCGCCGTCCACATAGAATATGACCGTATCCGGGTCATAGTAGTTGTAGGCCGCCTCAAAATCCAGGCTCTCCGTGGTGGTCGCTGTGGTATCGGCCGTATCGGTATATGCCTCCACCGTGGTCGTGCTGCACCCGGACAGGGCCATGACCAGCGCGAGGGCCGCCGCGAGGACGGCAATCAGTTTCTTGTTGCGTATCATTGCTTCTTCTCCTTATGATGGGTTTCACGGGAGGGCAAGGCCCAGACCCGCTTTCTCCGCAAATTGGCTTTATTATAATACTTTTATCTTCCGCGTATATTGATAATTTGTGAATTATTCGCCTTTGGCCGCTTTGTATTCGCCCACAAAGGCTCTGGCCTCCTCCAAAATCCGGCGGCTGGATTTCAGCTTCAGGCTGACAGCGGGCTTATTCCCCGCCTCCACCTTGATGCGACCCTTCCATTCCGGCCGGCTGTAAAGGGCGCTGACCCGCTCAAAGTCAAATTGGGCGAAGGCAAAGCGCACTGCGCCGCCCTTTTGGGATATATCCGATATGCCCGCAGCCGTCGCCTCGCCGCGCAGAAGCGCCACCTGTATCAGCGCGTTCACCGCCGGAGGAGGGTCTCCGAAGCGGTCGCACAGCTCGTCGGTGATGTCGTCCGCCTCCGCCTCCGTGCGGATGAGGGCGATGCGCCGGTATATATCTACCCGCTGGGCGGCGCTTTTTATGTAGGATTCCGGGATGTTGGCGTTCACGGCCAAATCCGCGGCGCAGTCCGCCCGGGTGGGGACAGGCTCTCCCTTTTCCTCCAGCACCGCTTCCTCCAGCAGCTTTAAATACATATCATAGCCCACGTCGATCATATGGCCGGACTGCTCCGCGCCCAGGACGTTGCCCGCGCCACGAATCTCTAAATCCCGCATGGCGATGCGGAAGCCTGAGTTAAATTCCGCAAATTCCCGAATGGCCTCCAGCCGCTTTTCCGCAACCTCCGTGAGGATCTTGTCCTTCCGATAGGTCAGGTAGGCGCTGGCTCTTCGGGCGGAACGGCCCACGCGGCCCCGAATCTGATGGAGCTGGGCAAGACCCATTTTGTCCGCATCCTCGATGATAAGTGTGTTCACGTTGGGGATGTCGATGCCCGTCTCGATGATGGTGGTACACACCAGCACCTGCGTCTGGCCCTGTATGACCTTATCCATGGCAGTTGACAGCTCCGCCTCATCCATACGGCCATGGGCCACGTCTATGGATATATCCGGCAGAAGCTCCAATATTTTCGTGGCGGTGCGGGTGATGCTGTCCACCCGATTGTGGAGGTAATAGACCTGGCCGCCTCTTGCAAGCTCCCGGCGGATGGCGTCGCACAAAACGCCCCAGTCGTGCTCCATCACATAGGTCTGCACCGGCAGCCGGTCATGGGGCGGCTCCTCCAGGGTGGACATATCCCGCAGACCGGACAGCGCCATATTCAGCGTGCGGGGGATTGGCGTAGCGGACAGCGTCAGCACGTCCACCTGCTTTGCCATCTCCTTGATA
>JAJQHT010000081.1 GCA_021199595.1 Oscillospiraceae bacterium | reverse complement strand
GGCCAAAGCCTGTGGCCTGGGTACGAGCCAGGGATCCGCCATAGGAGATGCTCTTGCCGGTGAAAACGCCCGTCCACTCGTTGCGCAGCTTTTTATACTGGCCGAACAGATAGCCGACCTCGCGGGCGCCCACGCCAATATCTCCGGCAGGAATGTCTGTATCCGCGCCGACATGGCGATACAGCTCGTTCATGAAGCTCTGGCAGAAGCGCATGACCTCCGCGTCGCTCTTTCCCTTGGGGTCAAAGTCAGAGCCGCCCTTGCCACCGCCCATGGGCAGAGTGGTCAGGGCGTTTTTGAAAATCTGCTCAAAGCCCAGGAATTTCACCACAGAGAGATTCACCGACGGATGGAACCGCAGGCCGCCCTTATAGGGGCCAATGGCGGAATTATACTGCACTCTGTATCCCCGGTTGACCTGAATCACGCCCTGGTCATCCACCCATGGCACCCGGAAGATAATGACCCGCTCCGGCTCCACCATGCGGCCCACAATGTTCTGCTGCTCATAGCGAGGGTCGGCCTCGATGACCGGCTCCAAAGATTCCAGAACCTCCTCCACAGCCTGCAAAAATTCCGGCTCATGGGCATTGCGCTGCCGCAGTCCGTCCATGACGGACTGCAAATATTTGTTTGTCATAGCTGTACTCTCCCTCTGGCCCGCTTTTCACGGGCATAATAAAATAATAAGCACTTTAGCATTTTACACCATGTATTTGCATTTAGCAAGGCCCAGCAAAAAAGATGACAACTTTTTTGCTGGGCCTTGGATATTTTCGGCGCTGTCAGGCAGCGCGTTTTTTCAGTATCTTTGTCTCAAAGAGCTTTTTCAGCCCGCATTTATAGGTAAGCAGTACGCCGGCCACGGCGCCAATGCCCGCCTGGAGTATTTCATACGGCAGCTTGATGACCGCGTATTCCCAGGTACTATACACGAACGTCCGGCCCAGGGTATAGCCCACGACCATAATAACGCTTCCCAATATCACCCCAACGATTGCGCCACAGACAGGCTTATGATGGAACAGCTTGTGGGCACAAAGAGAAATGGCGACCGCCTGCAGGCCGTGCGTCACAAGAGACACAAACATCGGCGCGGGATAGAAAAACAAATCTCCCAGGAAGGAACCGACGCCGCCTACCATAAAGGCCGCCAGCGGGTCCAGCAAAATAGCCGCCGTGCAGATGATCACATCGCACAGGTAGAAGTGGCCCCCCGGAACCGGGATGCCCAAGGAGCTGACCGCCACGTTCATCGCCATAAACACGGCGGCGGAGGTCAGCCACATGGCGTTATATCTGGAGCTGCGTTTTGTGTTTTCCATAATAAGTTTTCCTTTACCTAAGCATTTTTTATATAGTATAATGTTTTTGACCTCATTTAAATAACCAGAAAAGGAGTTTTAAACCATACCAGATGCTTACATATGATTTACAAAGCCTGGATGGAGAGCGGAAATATTACGCCTTATACCAGTACATCAAGGAGGACATCGTCTCCGGCGTGATCCCCCCGGGAGACAAGCTGCCCTCCAAGCGAGCGCTGGCCGCCCATCTTGGCGTCAGCACAATTACAGTGGAATATGCCTATCGCCAGCTGATTGATGAAGGGTATATCTATGCGCGGGAGCGCAGCGGCTATTACGTCTGCCAGCTTCAGGTCATGGTCTCGCCGCCCGAAGGACGACGCGAGCCGCTTCACCCTCTGCCGGAGGAGGATGCCCCTGTGCCGGAGGACTCCCACTTCCCCTATTCTCTTTGGTTTAAGACCCTGCGTCATGTAATCAGCGAGTACGGCCAGCGGCTTGTCAGCCGCTCCCCCAACCAGGGCTGCGCCGTGCTGCGAAACGCCATCGCCGCCTATCTCCTCCGTTACCGGGGGATGTACGCCCAGCCGGAGCAAATCATCGTCGGCTCCGGATCTGAGCAGCTATACGAGACGGTGGTGCGTATGCTTGGCAGCGACAGGATATATGGCATCGAGTCCCCCTCCTACGGCCAGATACAGGCCGTCTATCAGGGCGCGGGCGCACAGGTAGAGCAGCTGCCTATGGGAGCCGAGGGCATCATCAGCGCGGCCCTGACCATGTCGAAGGCCCAGGTGCTGCACGTCACCCCCTTCCACAGCTATCCCTCCGGCGTCACCGCTCCCGCCGCCAAACGATATGAATACCTTCAATGGGCCGTTCAGCCGGATCGTTATATTGTCGAGGACGACTTCGACAGCGAATTTTTCATGCCCGGCAAGCCGCTGGAATCCCTGTATTCCATGGACAAAAGCGGCTCTGTCATTTACCTGAATACCTTTTCCAAAAGCCTGGCCCCCTCCATGCGCATGGGGTATATGATTCTCCCTCCTGCCCTGCTTCCGGTATACAACCAGCGGGCGGGTATGTATTCCTGCTCGGTTCCTGTTTTGGAACAGTACGCTCTGGCAGAATTTATCAACAAGGGCTATTTTGAGCAGCATTTGAACCGTACAAGGCGCAGAAATCGAGAACGGTAGAATAAATACCGCAAAAGCTGGAAATCGTTCTTCTCCATGTTTCCTTTGATTTTCGGACTTTCCGACCGCCTCCATGTCACATTTTGTCGAAAGGCGTAAATTTATGTCAACAAAAAATTGTTCCGTTTTCACCGTTTTTTGTTGCAATGACCGATTAGATGTGATACATTGTAAAAGCTGATGCTTACGGTGTTGTGCGAGAGAAAGATTATGCCGGCACGGAATATAATTACGGAGGAGAACTTATGGAAACCACAATAAGAATTCTGCTTGCCGACTCCGGCGAGGATTTCCGAAATATGCTGCAGGATGTCATCGCCGCCGAAGAGGACATGGAGCTTATCGGCTCTGTCGAGGACGGCGTAGAGGCCTTACACATTATCGAGACCCGGCATCCGGACGTGCTGGTAACGGAGCTGGTTCTGCCCCGGCTGGACGGGCTGGGCCTGCTGACCACACTTTCCCAGTGGGAGGATACACCCGCCGCCATTGTTCTTTCCAGCTTTTATAATGATCGGGTGATTGCCTCCTGCGCGGGGCTGGGCGCGCATTACTTTATGCCAAAGCCCTGCGATATTCAGGCGCTTTTGGCCCGCATCCGCCAGACAGCAGCCATTCGCGACCAGATCCCCGCCCCCGCCTCCGCGGGAATTGCCATGCCTTCCGTCCCCAAAACACCAAGCCTGGAATCCGTGGTGACAGAAATCATCCATGAGATTGGCGTTCCCGCCCACATCAAGGGATACCAGTATCTTCGGGAGGCCATCATCCTGACCGTGAACGACATGGACTCCATCAACGCCGTGACGAAAGTCCTCTACCCCGCCGTGGCGAAAAAATTCGGCACCACCCCCAGCCGGGTGGAGCGGGCCATCCGTCACGCCATAGAGGTAGCATGGGACAGGGGCGACATCGAGACGCTGCAAAAATTCTTCGGCTACACTGTTTCAAACATAAAAGGTAAACCCACGAACAGCGAATTTATCGCCATGATTGCGGATAATCTGACCCTCCAGCGGAAGGAGCAGGTCGCAGCAAAGTAACAAGAAAAACACTCCCCAGAGTCGTAAGGCCCTGGGGAGCGGTGCTATGGATTGGTTTTTTAATCACTAAGCGCAGGACGCTGCCCCTTTAGAATCGTCATGAACTCCTCGCCGGTGATAGTCTCCTTCTGATAGAGATAGGCTGCCAACTCGTCCAGCTTAGTGCGATTTTCGCTCAGGATGGAAACCGCCTTCTGATGCTGCTTTTTCACCAACGCCACCACCTGCCGGTCTATCTCGGCCTGGGTCTCGGCGGAGCAAGCCAGGGAGGTATCTCCGCCCAGATATTGATTGGTCACAGTCTCCATAGCCACCATATCGAAGTCCTCACTCATGCCGTAACGGGTTATCATGGCGCGAGACAGCTTCGTAGCTTGCTCGATGTCATTGGACGCCCCCGTGGTCACGGAGCCGAAGGCCACCTCCTCCGCTGCGCGGCCCCCGGTCAGTGTGCAAATTTTGTTTTCAATTTCTCCCTTATTCATCAGGTAGTGGTTGCCCTCCTCCACCTGCATGGTATAACCTAACGCGCCGGAGGTACGGGGTACGATGGTGATTTTCTGCACCGGGGCGGAATTGGTCTGCATGGCCGCCACCAGGGCGTGACCTATCTCGTGATAGGCAACAATATGCTTTTCCTGGTCGGTCAGGATGGCATTTTTCTTCTGGTATCCGGCAATGACCACCTCAATGCTCTCCTCCAT
>JAJQHT010000304.1 GCA_021199595.1 Oscillospiraceae bacterium | reverse complement strand
GTGCGGAAGCCCAGCTCCTTGCGGATGGCCCCCACGTATTTCATGGAGGTGTGGTATTTCTGGGCGAAGAAGAAGCACATCCCCACCTCGTTTAGAAGCTTCACGCAGGTCTCCGGCTCCTGCTGGATGTTCACCCCCAGGGCCTCCAGGCAGTCCGCCGCGCCGCACTGGGAGGAGGCGGCCCGGTTGCCGTGCTTGCCGATCTTCACGCCGCCTGCGGCGGCCACCAGCGCGGAGGCGGTGGAGACGTTAAAGGTATGCGCGCCGTCCCCGCCGGTGCCGACGATCTCCATAATGTCCATGCCGGTATCCACCTTGATGGCCCGGTCCCGCATGGCGGCGGCGCAGCCCGCGATCTCGTCCCTGGTCTCCGCCTTGGTGCTCTTGGTGGACAGGGCCGCCAAAAACGCGGCGTTCTGGGTCTGGCTGGTCTCGCCGCCCATGATCTCGCTCATGACGGTATAGGCCTCGTCGTAGGTCAAATCCCCTTTGTTAACGATTTTTTCAATGGCTTCCTTAATCATGGCAGTATATTCTCCTTATATTATAATGTATATCAGGTGATTTCCAAAAAGTTTTTCAGCATGGTCTTCCCGTCCGGGGTCATGATGGATTCCGGGTGGAACTGCACGCCGAAGATGGGGTATTCCCGGTGCTGGACGGCCATGATCTCCCCCTGCTCCGTCAGGGCCGTGATTTTCAGGCAGTCCGGCATGGTGGCGGGGTCGGCGGCCAGGGAATGATACCGGGCCACCAGGGCCTTCTCCGGGCAGTCCCGGAACAGGGGACAGTCACGGTCGAATGTAGCCATGGACTGCTTGCCGTGCATCAGGCGGCTGGCGTAGGTGACGGTGGCCCCGTAGGCCATGCAGATGGCCTGATGGCCCAGGCATACCCCCAGGGTCGGCACCGTGCGGCAGACTGTCCCCGCCGCCTCCAGGATGATCCCCGCGTCCTCCGGCCGGCCGGGGCCGGGGGAGATGATGATGTGGCTGGGGTGCATGGCCTCGATTTCCGGCACCGTCAGCTCATCGTTTCGAACTACCTTTATGTCCGGGTTCAAGGCCCCCACGAGCTGATAGAGGTTATAGGAAAAGCTGTCGTAATTGTCAATGAGAAGTATCATAGTTCCTCCTCCTGGGCAAGCTCCAGGGCGCTGACCACGGCCCGGGCCTTGTTGATGCACTCTTCAAATTCCTTTTCCGGCACGGAGTCGGCCACAATGCCCGCCCCGCTGCGGACGAAGACCTTGCCGTTTTTCTTATAGGCAATGCGGATGGCAATGCAGGTGTGCATGTTGGCGGGGAAGTAAATGTTCCCGATGGCGCCGCCGTAAATGCCGCGCGTGGTGTTTTCCAGCTCCCCGATAAGCTGGCAGGCCCGCAGCTTGGGGGCGCCGGAGAGGGTTCCCGCCGGAAGCACTGCCGCCACCGCGTCCAGCGCGTCGTAAGCCGGGGCTATTTCCCCCCGGACGGTGGAGCCGATGTGCATGACGTGAGAATACCGCTCGATGGAATGGTATTTCTCCACCTGGACGGTGCCGAACCGGCTGATTTTCCCCAGGTCGTTCCGCCCCAGGTCTACCAGCATATTATGCTCCGCCAGCTCCTTCTCGTCCGCCAGAAGCTCCGTCTCCAGGGCCTTGTCCTCCGCCTCCGTCCGGCCTCTGGGCCGCGTTCCCGCCAGGGGGAAGGTGTGCAGCACCCCGTTTTCCAGCTTCACCAGGGTCTCCGGAGAGGCCCCGGCCACCTCCACGTCCGTGCCGGAGAAATAAAACATATAGGGACTGGGATTCACCGTCCGCAGGACACGGTAGGTGTTGAACAGGCTCCCCTCAAAGGGGGCGCTGAGCCGGTTGGAAAGGACGATTTGGAAGATGTCCCCCTCCCGGATGTAATACTTGGCCTTCTCCACCATGGCGCAGTAGGCCTCCTTGTCGAACAGGGGCGTCACCGGGCCGAGAAGACGGCCTCCCGGCTCCTGCTTCCGCTGACCCTTCCGCAGCAGCTCCCGGAGCTGGCCCAGCTCCATGACCGCCTTGTTGTAGCCCGCTTCCACGTCCTCCAGAGACATATTTACGATAAGGATAATTTTCTGCCGGAAGTTGTCGAAGGCGATGACCTTGTCGAACAGCATCAAATCCACGTCCTTGAAGGCCTCCGTGTCCTGCACCTGGGTGCGGACGGTCGGTTCGCTGTAGCCCAGGTAGTCGTAGGAGAAATACCCCACCAGCCCGCCGGTGAAGGAGGGCAGGTAGTCAAAGCGGGGGCTTTTGTAGTCTGCCAGTATCTGCCGCAGGAAGGCGGCGGGGTCTTCCGTCTCGAATTGCAGGCTCCCCGCCTTCATATGGCCGCCCATGCAGGTGATCTCCAGCTTGGGGTCGAAGCCCAGGAAGGTATAGCGGCCCCACTTCTCCTGCTCCCCCACCGATTCCAGCATATAGCAGTGGGAGGAGACGTTTTTCAGGATCCGCATGGCCTCAATGGGCGTCAGCATATCGGACAGTATCACACAGCTCACCGGCAGAACCTTATAGTCCCCCGTGGCGGCGATCTCCTTCACCGCCGCAAGCTCCGGCATAATTTTCATGGCGCGACCTCCTTATATTGCCTAAAGCGTAACAAAAAACGCCCTTGACAGAAAAACTCTCTGTCAAGGACGAATAAACATTTTGTTATCCGCGATGCCACCTTGATTCACGGGCTTTGCCCGCGCTCTCAGCAGGGTACCAACATACCCCCGGCAACTGACGTATGCCCACACGTTGCGAATTACTCTGGGAACGAATTGCCTCCGCGCCCATTTGACCCGCACCCTCCGCGGCCCATTTGACGGCTTGTTTTCCGCCCGGTTTTCAGCTACCCCAGGCTCTCTGTGTGAGCATCACCGCCGTTATCCCCGCTTCAACGGTTTGATAAAACGATATAATATTTGAGATTATAAATCATAATACCCCGCTTTGGGCAAAAAGTCAATACCCACGGCAGTAAAAATTTTGTATGTCATCCCCGGCCCCGGCTGGTCTCCAGCTTATGCAGGCGGGGAATCAGCGGCTTTGCCAGCAGGCCGGTGACAACGATTTTCAGCCCGTCGAAGGGCAGGAACATAATCATGCCGCTCCACAGCAGGGCCTTCAGCCCCATTTCACTGCCCATGTAGACGTTGATGATAAGGCCCATATAGGGTACGCCGATGGCGTATATGACTGCGAGGCCCGCGAGACAGGCGCAGACGATCCGCCAAAAGCCGGGGGCTTCCCGCCGTCCCACGATGGCCCCCACCACGGCAGCAGCGGGGATATAGCTCAGAAGGAACCCAAAGGAGGGCTGGAACACATAGGTAAAGCCCCCGCCGTTTGTGAAGATGGGGATGCCCACCAGCCCCAGGGCCACATACACGGCCTGGGATATGGCCCCGTATTTAGGCCCCAGCAGCGCCCCGGCCAGGAACACGAACAGCACCTGTAACGTGAAGGACACCCAGGCGGTGGGGATGCGGATAAAAGCCCCCACGGCGGTCAAGGCCGCGAACAGGGCGCACAGCACCAGCTTTTGAACAGGAATGGTTTTTTTCATGGGTCTCGCTCTCTTTCGTAAACTGATTTTTATTTTTGGTTTACGATAGTATAGCACATCCCCGGGATTTGTCAACAGAAAATAAAAAATGGTTTACAAAACCGGCCCAATGGGCTACACTGGTGTCATATACCATGAAAAGCGGGAGGAAAGGCGCATGAAGGAGCAGGTGCTGGCCATGCTGACGGAGGCCGGGGAGAGCTATCTCTCCGGGGAGGCCATGAGCGCCCGGCTGGGAGTCAGCCGGGCGGCGGTGTGGAAGGCGGTGGACGCCCTCCGCCAGGAGGGGTGCGAGATAGAATCCGCCCCCCGGCAGGGGTACAGGCTCGCCGCCGCCCCGGACAGGCTTACAGAGGGGACGGTTTTGCCCTACATCAAATCTCCGTCCCAGCGGGAGAAGCTCATCTGCCTGGACAGCGTGGACTCCACCAACAACTACGCCAAGTCTCTGGCCATGGCCGGGGGGGCGGACGGCACTGCCATCGCCGCCAACGGCCAGACCGGGGGCCGGGGCCGCCAGGGCCGGAGCTTTGATTCCCCCAGGGGAAAAGGCGTATATCTGACGCTGCTGTACAGGCCGGAGGTCAGTCCCCTCCGGGCCTCCACCATCACCGCCTATGTGGCCGTGGCGGTGTGCGACGGCATTGAGGCCGCCTGCGGCGTCCGCCCCGGCATTAAG